>DATIEU010000568.1:0-12211 GCA_035455565.1 Steroidobacteraceae bacterium
CGCTCGGCATCCGCACGATCCTGGTCCACCCGCTCGCGAGCCTCATGTCCGCTTACGGCATCGGGCTTGCCGACGTGCGCGAGATCCGCCGGCAGTCGATCGAGAAGCTGCTCGATGCGTCGCTCATGAGTGAGCTCGAACAGGAGTTCGCAGCTCTCGAGAGCGCGGCACGTGCGTCGCTCCGCTCGCAGGGCTTCGAAGCCGCGACGGTCGCGATCGAGCGGCGAGTCGATCTGCGCATCGCGGACACCGACGCGACGCTTGCGGTCCCATTCAGCACCGTGAGCGACATGCGAACGGAGTTCGATCGACTGCACCGGCGGCAATACGGATTCGGCCTGGGCGCAGCGGTCCTGGGCGTGAGCTCGATCGCTGTCGAGGCGATCGTCGCCACGCCCATGCCGCGATCACGCGCGGCAGAAAGAGCCGACACCGCAAGGGCGCGCGTTCCCGCTCGCGCCCGGGTGCGAATGGCGGGTGCGTGGCTCGAGGTGCCCGTCGTACCGCGTGACGAGCTGCGTTCAGGCGAGCGGTGTGCCGGGCCGGCGTTGCTGGTCGAGCCGCACACCACCGTAGTCGTGGAACCGGGCTGGAGTGGCGAACGGCTCGCGAGTGGCGAGCTACTGCTCACGAGGACGTCACACCTAACGAGTCGACCCGAAGCAGCCGCGCCCGCGAGCGGCCCACCCGATCCTGTCCTGCTCGAAGTCTTCAACAATCTCTTCATGCACATCGCGGAACAGATGGGGGCCGCACTCGAGCACACGGCCGCTTCGGTCAACATCAAGGAGCGCCTCGATTTCTCCTGCGCATTGTTCGATGCGCAGGGCGGGCTGATCGCCAACGCACCGCACATGCCGGTGCACCTGGGGTCCATGGGCGCCAGCGTCGAGCACATCCTCGATGCGAATGCCGGCCGCATGCGCGCGGGCGATGTCTTCATGCTCAACGCGCCTTACCAGGGCGGCACGCACCTGCCTGACATCACCGTCATCACGCCGATCTTTCTCACCGAGAGTCCGCGGCCGGACTTTTTCGTTGCCTCGCGCGCACATCACGCCGACGTCGGCGGAATCACGCCGGGCTCGATGCCGCCCGGCAGCCGCACGGTGGATGAGGAAGGCGTGCTGTTCGACAACTTCCGCCTGGTGACGGGCGGGCGCTTCGACGAACAGGTGTTGCGCGAACGATTGACCGGCGGCACGCATCCGGCGCGCAATCCCAACCAGAACGTCGCGGACCTCAAGGCGCAGATTGCCGCCAACGAGAAAGGCGTCGCCGAGCTCGCGCGCGTGATCGAGCGCTACGGCCTCAGGACCGTGCGCGCCTACATGCAGCACGTGCAGGACAACGCCGAGGAAAGCGTGCGGCGCGTGATCGGGCGCCTCGGCAGCGGGAGCTTTCGTTACGAGATGGACAACGGCCAGGCGATTGTCGTGCGCATCGACATCGACGCCAGCTCGCGCAGCGCCGTGATCGATTTCACCGGCACCTCGACGCAAGCGGATAACAACTTCAATGCGCCCACTTCGGTGTGCATGGCTGCCGTCCTGTACGTCTTTCGCACGCTGATCGAGGAGGACATTCCACTCAACGCCGGGTGCCTCAAGCCGCTGCGCCTTGTCATCCCGGGGGGCTCGATGCTGAATCCGCGCTACCCGGCGGCCGTCGTCGCCGGCAACGTCGAGACTTCGCAATGCATCGTCGATGCGCTCTACGGCGCGCTCGGAGTGCTGGCAGCCTCGCAGGGCACGATGAACAATTTCACCTTCGGCAACGAGCGCCATCAGTATTACGAGACCATCGCAGGCGGCTCAGGAGCCGGTCCGGAATTCGACGGCACTTCTGCCGTACACACGCACATGACCAATTCACGGTTGACCGACCCGGAAGTGCTGGAGCTGCGTTTCCCGGTGCTGTTGCGCGAATTCCGCATTCGCGCGGGCTCAGGCGGTGCGGGTCGGCATCGCGGCGGTGATGGCACGGTGCGCCACCTCGAATTCCGCGAGGCGATGACCGCCTCGATCCTCGCCAATCACCGTCGCA
Organism: Steroidobacteraceae bacterium; assembly: GCA_035455565.1. Taxonomy (GTDB): domain Bacteria; phylum Pseudomonadota; class Gammaproteobacteria; order Steroidobacterales; family Steroidobacteraceae; genus DATBVX01. The sequence continues at coordinate 2,047 of DATIEU010000568.1, forward strand.
TTGCGCCCTTCGGACTGGGCGGTGGCGAAGCTGGCGCGCTCGGCGCCAATCGCGTGATTCGGGCGACCGGGACGATCGAGGAACTGCCTGCGACCGCAAGCGTCGAGGTCGCGCCAGGCGATGCGTTCGTGATCGAGACACCGGGTGGCGGCGGGTTCGGACCTCGCACGAGGCAAGCATGAACCCGCGATCCCGTGTGCCAGCCGTCTTGCGCCATTACCAGCGGCTGTCGCGTTGGCCGGCGGGCCGCTGGCTCTTTGCGCGCATCGTCACCTTCAGCGCGCCCTACTTCGCGAGCATCGCGCCGCGCTTTCACGAACTGCGTCCCGGCTTGTGCCAGGTGTCCCTGCGCAAACGCCGTGCGGTGCTCAATCACATCGGCACGGTGCACGCCATCGCGATGGCGAACCTGTGCGAGCTCGCCTGCGGCATGCTGATGGAAGTGACCATCCCGACCACCATGCGCTGGATTCCGCGCGGCATGACGATCGAGTATCTGCGCAAGGCGGAAACGGACGTGACGGGCACGGCGCGTCTCGACAAGACGCAGTGGGCGGGAGCCGAAGATGTCGGCGTTCCGGTGAGCATCACGGATCGCAACGGCAACGAAGTGGTGCGCGCCGTGATCACGATGTACGTGTCCGAGCGCAAGCGGCACTAGAGCCGCGCGTGCGAGTCAGCTCGCCTCGTGAAGCACGGCCGCCGCCGCGGCCGCGGCTGTTTCACCTTCCATCTCCGCCAGCAGCCGCCGGCCGCCCGTCTCGTAGCGATTGACACTCACCGGGCGCACGCGGCTGCCGGCGGCATCGTGGCTGATCAGGTAGGCGTGGTACTCGCCGGCTCGCAGCGCCGCGAACCCGACCAGCACGTTGACAGTGCCGGTGCGCACATCCACGTGCCGGTTGATGCGTTCATCGCAGATCACGAAGAAGGTTTCATCCTCGTCGCGGCCGACGAACGCGCCCTCGTGGTCGAGCGACGCCAGAAAGGCCTCGACCTGCAGGGTCACTCGTTGCCACAGCTCCGGTCCGCTGGTCTCGAACACCACCCAGCGCGTGCCGCGCTCGATGCTCGTCACGATGAAGAGCGCGAGCCGCCGCGCGGCGAGGTACTTCCAGTCCGATGAGCCGCTGCTGCCCGCCGCGAGCGTGCGGAGGCTGAACGGCGCGCGGTTGTTCGAACGCACCGAATGCAGCGTGTTGACGCCCACCTGCGCGAGGCGCGTGCGTTCCGCATCGCTCACGGCGCACGCCGGCCGGTAGCTCGGCCGCAGCAACGCCTCGTCCGCTTCCGCCGCCGACCACAGCGGGCACACCTCGTCGGTGCGCGCCAGCAACCCCGCAACCGCGCCGCCGGGCGAGAACTGCTCGAAGCGCCGTCGCAGCCGGTCGAACGCCACGATCCGCGGGAAATACATGAGCGCGTTTTCGTGATGGAACTGCCACTCGCGCAGCCCGCTGAGCGCCGACCCCGTGCTGGTCCAGCCGAGCGGCGGATCGACGATCAGCATGGCGTTGCGTTCGCGGCAGAAACGCGCAGCCACGAGCAGCACGCTGGTGCCGACGTCGGTCTCGCGCGTGAGCGGCGGAATGCACAGGAAGTTGAAGTGTTCAGCGGCGCGCAGCGCGAAGACGCCGGTGGCGCTCACGGCTGAGCCGATGATGTCGTAGTCGGTAAGCGGCGCACCGTCGTCGCCATCGGGACGCGAAAGGGCATAGCCGATGGTGCCGCGACCGTCGTGCCGGAGCGTCGGCAGCGGGCGCGTCAAGGGCACCCCTCCGATCACGCGCGCGAGCGCCGACTCCGTGAGTGCCGCAGCGACGAAGCGCGCCGCATCGGCGTTGATCGAGAGGCGACGGAAAATCTCCTGGTCTTCGACATGCTCGGAACCGGCCGCGCGCACGCGCTGGATGACGAGATTGAAACACTCCTCCTCGTTCTCGCCGATGCCGTCGTAGTCGACCGAAGCGCGCAGGAACTCGCGCGTGCCGCAGGCGAGCGCCTCCAGCTTGAGCGTTCCATCAGCGGTCGGCAGCTCGAGCGTCGGCGGACGGGCGCTGTTCACTACGCGAACGACCAGCGCGTGACGGCCGCCGTTCTCGAAATATTGCTCGACGGCGTAGCTCAGCGTGCTCGGCTGCCAGAGACCGCCGAAGATGGCCTGGTAATCGTTGAAGCTGGAAATCGCGACGGGGCGATTGACGGGACCGCGAAGCGTGCGTCCGACGAAGGCCGTGACGGCGGTCGGCGCGCGCGCGATGGCTTGTTCTGGACCTGATTGTTCGGCGACCTGAATCCCTGTGGTGAGGCTCTCAGCCACTGGGCTTCCCCATGTTGTTTCGCGCGCGACTCTATCACAATTGCCGCAGCATGCATCGCACCTCCGGACGCTGGAAGCTCGGTCTCACACTCGCACTCATCACCGCCGTCGCGTGGGGTCTGTTGCCGATCGCGCTCAAGCTCACGCTCACCGGAATGGATCCCTACACGATCACCTGGTATCGGTTCGCTACCTCCGGGCTGATCCTCGGACTTTTCCTCGCGGCGACGCGCGGGCTGCCGGCGGTCGCGTCGTTGACGCGCCGCGACTGGCTGCTGCTCGCCCTGGCGCTCGGCGGACTCCTGGTGAACTACATCTGCTATGTATTCGCGCTGCATCACGTCTCGCCCACCGTGAACCAGACGGTGATCCAGCTCGCGCCGCTGTGCCTGCTGCTCGGCGGCCTGATCTATTTCCATGAGCGCTTTTCGCGCTGGCAGTGGGTGGGATTTGCAACGCTGATCGTGGGTTTGGTGCTCTTCTTCAATCGACGGCTGAAGGAACTCACCGATGTCGGCGAGGGATTGGGGCTTGGCGTCGCGCTGCTCGTCATCGCCTCGGTCGTCTGGGCGGTGTACGGCCTGGTGCAGAAGCAGCTGCTCAAGGGGATGAGCTCGCAGCAGATCCTGCTGCTGCTCTACGTCGGCGCCATCGTCCTGCTGACGCCTGTTTCGCACCCCGGTTCGGTCGGCGGGCTCAACGCTCTCGAGCTCTGGATGTTGGTCTTCTGCTGCGCCAACACCCTGATCGGATACGGCGCCTTTGCGGAAGCGCTCGAGCATTGGGAAGTGTCACGAGTGAGCGCGGTGCTTGCGCTCGCGCCCTTGTGCACGCTCTCGGGAATGTGGCTGATCGAGCGGTTCGCCCCGCACCTGCTCGAGCCCGAGGGCCTCAACCCCACCAGCATCGTCGGTGCGCTGCTCGTGGTTTCAGGGTCGGCGCTCTGCGCACTCGGGACGCAGGAGTCGAAACAGCTCGAAGAGGTGCGGCCGCCCGAGCCGCCTTGCGTGTGATCAGCGACGCCGAATACACGATTGGGACGTCGGGTTCGGGAAGTCTTTTCAGGGCCGTCGAAAACAGGGATGTTTTCGTCGGAGCCTACAGGGATGTATTCACGGCGTCCCGGAAAAGACCTCCCGGACCCGGCGGCCCTGCGTGCACTTGTCACCCGTTGAACGGACCGCTGACTTCGTAGGTGATGCCATCGCGGCCACGACCGGTGGCGCCCCATTGGGAGCTGAAGTAGAGCCGCGTGCCTGACGGATCGAAGGCCGGACCCGTCACTTCGGAATTGGGCTGGCCGGCGACCTGCACGATCGCGATCACCTGGCGGTCGGGTGTGATCGCCACCACCTGCATGTCGCCGTTGTCCTCCGCCACGAGCACATCCTCACTCGCCGACACCGTGACATTGTCGACGCCGCGCAGCACCGGTTGCTCGTAATCACTCGCCGAGTAGATGACTCGCAGCTGCGAGGCGGCGATCGTGTAAGCCCAGATGCGGTCATCGCCTTTGGTCGAGAAATACACGACGCCGTTCGAGTGCCAGCAACCCTCGGCGCCGTTGAAGCGCGTCGCTTCGCGCACCTGGTAGCGTGTCGCCTGCCCGCGCCCCGCGGCATCACTCAGCGGATGCCAGCGCAGGGCGCCGGAGTCGGGTGAGACGATCTCGGCGACTTCGAGCTTGCCGGCCCTCAGGTCTGGAATCCGATCCGCGCCGATGCGCGAGGGCGTGAAGCGATACCAGCAGCCATCGGGGACATCTTCGGTGAGATAGAGCTGCAAGCCGAGCGGGTCGACCGCGACCGCCTCGTGCGTGAAGGCGCCGAGCGCACTGCGCATGTGTGCGGGCTTGTCGCCGAATGGATCGCACTCCCAGACGAGACCGGCGCGGTGCTCCTCGCAGGACAGCCACGTGCCCCACGGTGTCGGGCCGCCGGCGCAATTCCAGTTCGTGCCCGCGAGAATCGGGTAGGCATCGAGAAGTTCGCCCGTTGCCGAAAAGCGCAATGCACTCGCGCCGCCGTCGTGATTGGACGATTCGGAATTCGACACGTAGATCCAGCCGCCATCGGGCGCGGCGAACACGGCGCCACCATCCGGCGCGTCATGCCACTCGAAGCCTTTTCCGGGGATAGGGCGCACCCGCGAACGCGCCACGATGCGCGAGGTGAAGCCATCCGGCAGACGCAACCCGTTCGCGTCCGGTTCGCGCAATGGGCCGACACTCGCCAGGCGGGAACGGCCCGAGGTGGCATTGATCGCGCCGGTCCGCGGCGCGGCGCGTGCGTCGAAGCGCCACAGGGCGCAGGCCGCACCCACGCCCAGGCTCAGCACTTGCCGGCGATTCACCATTACGAGGGAGGACTCAGAGTGCCGAGCGCGGCGGATGCCACAGGCGCACGTCGCGGCGCTTGAAGAGCGCCACGAGGGCCATGCCGGCAACGAAGCCGCCGATGTGAGCGCGAAATGCCACGCCTGCGCCCGCCCCTCCCTGCAGCACATTGCTCAGGAGCTGCAGGCCGAACCACAACAGCAACACCCACAAGGCCGGCAGCCGCGTCATCTGCATGACGAACCCGAGCGGGATCGCCACCAGCACGCGCGCATGCGGGAAGAGCAGCAGGTAACCACCGAGCACGCCCGAGATCGCGCCGCTCGCGCCGATCATCGGCACCTGCGACGTGGGCTCGGGCAACGCCTGCGCGAACACCGCGGCGACGCCGCACAGGAGATAGAAGATGATGAAGCGCACGTGCCCCATGCTGTCCTCGACGTTGTCGCCGAAGATCCAGAGGTAGAGCATGTTGCCGATCAGGTGCATCCAGCCGCCGTGCATGAACATCGACGTGAACACGGTGGTCCAGGGCCCGACGATCGCCAGGTCCGGCGGCAGTTGCGCATCGCCGAGCAGTACCGCGGGGATCACGCCGAGCGCGTAGACGGCCCGCTGCCCGCCTTCGGGCCCCAACGCCACCTGCCACAGGAAAACCAGCACGCACAGGCCGATCAGCGCGTAGGTCACGACCGGCGTGATTCGCGACGGGTTGTCGTCCTTCAGCGGGATCATGGTTCGCGGGGCCTGGCCGGCTTCGCGGCGCGAGCGGGCGCAACCCGCCGTTCAGGTGGCGATGATTCGAGCTCCGCGGCACGCTGCGCCGTTTCGGCGCTGCTGCGTTCGCGCTCGTGCTGTTTGCGCGCGATCTCTTCCAGCATCAGCTTCAACCATTCGGTCATGCGGTCCGCCCTGTCGGCCGGGACGCGCACTATACCGGGAATGCTCTATCAGCGTGACCCGGCGCGGCGCGTCGAGAACTCCGCCGCGGAGCGCCCACGGACGTCGCGGTAGAGCTGCAGCAGGCGTCCTGCCTGTTCGCGTGACGACCACGTGGCCGCGTAGGCCTGCGCATCGCGACCCAGCCGCTTGCGCAACAGGGCGTCCTCCATCAGGCGTATGACCTCGGCCGCAAACTGATGTTCGTGTTCCTCGGCCACGACGCAGCCGCGCCCAGGTCCCAGGATGTCGATGGTTCCCATGTGAGCGGTCGAGACGACCGGCACACCCTGGGCCATGGCTTCGAGCAGCACGAGGCCCTGCGTCTCGGTGCGCGAGGCGAACACGAAGAGATTCCCGGCACGGTAGCAATCGAGCAGCTCGCGGCGCCGGTCGAGATAGCCGGCGAAGTGGACGTTGGCGGTGAGTTCGAGCTCCGCCGCAAGCCGCCGGCAGTGCTCGAGCGCGGGGCCCTCGCCCGCGATCAGCAACAGGATGTCCGGGATCGCCACGCGCACGGGCACCAGCATGCGCAGCAGGAAGTCGATATTCTTTTCGTGTGCGATGCGTCCCACGTGCACCAGCACCGGGCGCTCGGGCGCGATGCCGCAGCGCTCGCGAAAGCGCGCGCCATCGCCGGGCTCGAAGCGATCCGCTTCGAGTCCGGTCGGGATGATCTCGATCGGCGTGTGCACGCCGTAGGCCGTCAGCGCATCGCGCATGGCGCGCGAGGGCGCGATCAGCCGGTCGACACTCTCGGCCTGCGAGCGCGTGAAGTGACGCGCGACGAAGCGCATCAACGGGCGCGGCAGCAGCGGCACGTAGTGATGCAGGTACTCTTCGAAATAGGTGTGGTAGGTCTCGACTGCGGGGACATCGAGCCGTCGGGCGAGCTCGAGCCCGGCGTAGTGCGCGATGAACGGCGTCTGGATGTGCACCACGTCCCAGGCTTGTTCATAGAGCTCGGGAAGGAGCCGCCGGATATCGCCCCGGCGCATCATGCGATCCTCGGGATCGCGCGGCACGAAGCGGGATCGCACGCGCCGAATCGACGGATCGGCGGGCTGATCGCCCTGCGGGTATTGCGGCGTAACGAGCAGGCTCTGCACACCGAGCTCGCGCAGATCGCGGCGGAAAGTCTGGATCGACGTGGACACGCCGTTGATGCGAGGGAAGTAGACGTCCGAGATCATCAGCACGCGCATGGTTTGCTGCCCTCGGTCAAATCTTGCGGACACTACGCACGCTTGATGACAAACATGTGATGACCGCGCCGGCGCGTATCATGCGCCCAAGTGCGATCGCGGAGAGCATCCATGGATTCAAGCGACCAACAGCTCGCCGGAATGCGCAGTCGCGCCCAGGCCATTCCCCTGGGTGACGCCGAGCGCCGGGCCTGGGCCGAACAGTTCAATCGGCTGCCGGCGGTGCGCCGCTTCGAGACGGCCATCGACCTGCGCGACGAGGCCCTGGTTCGCGTGGTGCTCGAACGCATCGAAGAGCATCACCTCGGGGGCCTGAGGTTACGCGCCGTGAATGGCGCCGTGCTGGCCGGTCTCTTCGACTGTGCGCTGGGCGTCGCGGGGACGCTGCAGTTTCGCGACAAGCGCGCGGGGACGTGCGAGCTCTCGATCAAGTTGATGCGCGCGGTGTTCGAGGCCCCGATCGAGGCGTTCGCGGTCTGCGTGAAGCGCACGGATACGCTCGCGTTCACCGAGAGCACGCTGTTCTCGAACGGACGGCTGTGCGCGATGGCGAGCGGACTGGTGGCCGTGGCCGTGGATCGCGGCGGCGAAGAAGCGGCTTGGTGAAAAATCCCCGGTGAAAGATCCACTCAGGGCGTTGCAGTGCCGTTCGCGTCGGGTGTGGTCTCGCGATCCGAGAGCAGTTCCTGAAACTTCTCCTCGTCGACCGTGACGACGCCATCCCAGTTGGCGCCCTCAGGCACTTCATTCCACACCTGCAGAGCGCTCAGCAGTTCGTGATCGACCGTGGCCTCGCCACCGATCACCGATACCGGCACGCCGCGAGCATCGGCGCTCAGCTCATGCGAGTGCTCCCAGTCGATCTTGAGCGCCCGTTCCTTGAGGAGGCGTCGCACGCTCTGCGGCACCGCCTTCTCCATGAGTTTGCGGCCCTCGTTGGCCCAGTCGCGCGAATCGTCCTCGAGCGCGCCGACCGGTTGCATGAGCACGTCGTCACCCATGCGTCCGAAGAGCAGCGGCTGGTTCACGACGCGCAGCTGCGTGCCGAGCGGCACCGCGTCGAAGAGATGCGCGATGTCTTCGGGATAGAGACGGATGCAGCCGTGACTCGAGCGCATGCCGACGCCGTAGGGCTTGTTGGTGCCGTGAACGAGGTAGCCCGGCCACTGCAGCGTGAACGAGTGACGCCCCAGCGGATTGTCCGGTCCTGGCGGCACGACGGGCGGCAACTCGTCGCCCATCTCGGCGTGCTCCTTGCGAATCGACGGCGGCACGGTCCACGTCGGCTCGAGCGTGCGCTTGACGATCTTGGTGGTGCCCTCGGGCGTCACCCAGCCGACGCGGCCGACGCCGACCGGATAGGTGAATACAGTCGCCGGCTCGTCCTTGCCATGCTTGGGGAAATAGAAAAGGCGCATCGCCGGAATGTTGATGACGACACCTTCGCGCGGCGCATTCGGCAGGATGAAGCGCGTCGGCAGGATGATCTCGCGGCCCTCGCCCGGCAGCCAGGGATCGACACCCGGGTTGGCGCGGACGATTTCCTCATATCCCAGGTTGAAGCGGCGCGCGATGTCCGGCAGCGTGTCATCCGCGGTGGCGAGTGTCTTCTGCATCACGCCGACCACGTCGTCGTGCGCGGGATCGAGCACGAAATAGTGAGTCGCGACGGGTGGTGAGCCGACACGCTGTGGGGCCTGCTGAGCGGGTTGACCCTCCGGCGGCTTCTTGCTGAACGGCTCGCCAAAGAGCGAACAGGCTGACAACGTCAATGCAGCGATCGCGAGCGCCAGGGCGCGCACGCTGAATGCGGATTGCGGGGCTGGCTCGTACTTCTCAGTCACGCCTCAGGCCTCTCTCAGCGCAAGCCGCGATTATTGCATCGCTCGCCGCTCGCCTGACAGGTTTCACAATATGACCGGGCGGTCGGGCAGCTCGTTCACGTCACGCGGCTCGGCCGGGAAGTGGCGCTCGATCAGCGCACTCACCGCATGTATGCCCGCGATGGCGCCTTCCTTGTAGCGAGCGGCGCGAAATTCCGTCTCCATGAGGCGACAGGCGCTCTCCCACTCGCCAGCGGTTACGAGCCCGTCGTAGCCCCGGTCCGCCACGATCTCCACATCGCGATCGGCGAGCAGGAGATAGATGAGGACGCCGTTGCGGCGAGCGGTATCCCAAACTTGCAGGCGAGCGAACACCTCGAGCGCGCGCTGGCGCGGGCCCAGGTCGCGCCACAGCGGCCAGCCTTCCAGGGCGGTCTCGACGACGAACCGGAGCTCGCCGCCATGGCGGCTTTCCGCGGCATGAATCTCGTGCTCGATCGCGGTGAGCGCGTGCGTCGGGAAGCACCGGTGCGCGTGCAGATCGGTGGTGAAGATGTGCCTGAAGATGCGGGTCAGGTTCATTTACCAGCTCCCCGAGGCGCCACCGCCACCAAAGCCCCCGCCGCCACCGCTGAAGCCACCCCCACCGCCACCGAAACCGCCACCACCAAAGCCTCCGCCGCTCCAGCCACTGAATCCGCCGCGTCGCCCGCGGCTCGCCCAGCCACGCGGCCCGCCCAAACCGCCGAAGAGGAGCGCCAGGATGAAACCGGCGAGGGCAATGAATCCTGCGAGGACGAGGATGCGTGTGAGGAGGTAGGCAAACGCGCCGGCGAACGCCCCCGTCGCCATTGCCCCACCCATGCGGCCGAAGAGCACGCGCAGCACGCCGCCACCGATCACGATCAGTATCAGGGCGATGAGGAACCAATCGCCGGCGCCGGGCGGCGGCTTCCAGCTCCGATCCGGCTCCGGCAGCGGCTCGCCGTCGACCACCTTGATCATCTGGTCGAGGCCCGCGTCGATGCCGCCGTAGAAATCGCCTTGCTTGAAGTACGGCGTGATGGTGTCGGCGATGATGCGCTTGGCGATCGCATCGGGCATCGCGCCCTCGAGTCCGTAGCCCACCTCGATGCGCATGCGCCGGTCGTTCTTCGCGACGATGAGGATCGCGCCATCGTCGACGCCCTTGCGGCCGAGCTTCCAGGCTTCCGCAACCCGGATGCCGAAACCCGCGATGTCCTCGGGCTCGGTCGTCGGCACGATCAGCACCGCGAGCTGACTTCCCTTGCGCGCCTCGAACGCGCGCAGCTTCTCTTCGAGCGCAGCGCTCTGCTCAGACGTCAGCGTGCCGGTTAGATCGGTGACCCGCGCACTGAGCGCCGGCACGGCGACTTGGGCAACAGCCGGCGCCAAACCACCGCAAAGGAGAGTGGCAAAGAGAGCAATCGCGTGAATCAGCCGCATCGGTCTTTATTCTGCGGCGAAGCCCCTGCCGGAGAGGTGTTTTCGTGAACGCCGTGAATACGTCCCTGCAGGCTCC
>DATIEU010000569.1:0-8985 GCA_035455565.1 Steroidobacteraceae bacterium
GAGAAGATGCCGAGCACCTTGAGGTGACGTTGCGCGCCTGTGAGATCGAACCAGCGCAGGAACTCGGCCTCATTGCTGCCGACATCGACGCCCGCCGTTGCCGCCATCTCGCGATAGCGCAGCACCCACTCGTGCACGCGCGCCGCGGGCCAGCCGATGTAGCAGTCCCTGAACAAGGACACGACGTCATAGGTGACGGGCCCGTGGACCGCGTCCTGGAAGTCGAGAATCCCGGGATTGTCGCCGGGGCATACCATGAGATTGCGCGAGTGAAAGTCGCGATGCACGAACACGCGCGGCTGCGCGAGCGCGCTCTGCACCAGGAATTCGAATGCTTCGGCGAGCAACGCGCGTTCGGCATCGCTGAGCTCGACCCCCAGGTGCCGCTCGCAGAACCATTCGGGCATCAGGTGCAGCTCCCGCTCGAGGAGCCTGCGGTCGTAGTGCGGAAGGTGAGCGGCATGCGTGGCGCCACGCGACTGGATGCGGCTCAGCGCCATCATGGCATCGAGGTAGTGCGCCTCGACGTGCTGGTCGAGCCTGAGATCCTCGAGGTACTGGCGCGTGCCGAGATCCGTGACCAGCAGAAAACCCCGCGCGTGCTCCTCGGCCAGCACGCGCGGCACGTGCACGCCGACGGCGGTCAGCATGCCGCCGATGGTGAGGTAGGCATCCAGCCCGATCTTCTCGGGCGGCGCGTCCATGACGATGAAGGTTTCACCGTCGCGCCAGATGCGAAAGTAGCGCCGGAAGCTGGCATCCTCCGAGGCGGGCGCGATGCGCTCGGCGCCGAAGGTGAGGTCGCGTGCCAGCCAGTCGGTCAGCAGTTTGAGCCGGGTATCGGTAATGGCAAGGCTCCGGAGGCGCGTTTGAACGCCATTATAATGTGTGCGAGAGTGCAGCCCTCACTAAAATCAAGTACTTGACCGCCTTGGAGTCTCACCGCCGTCGCACTTCCCGGGCATCGCTGCTCGTACTCTTCCTCGGCGTTGCGGCGAGCGCACATGGAGAAGAGCAGCTGTGCGGCCCGCCGGTGGAGCCCCTCCCCGCACCCGTCCCGCCGAGCGCCGACGGCGCCAAACAGGATATCGAGATCTCGAGTGACAGCGCCGAGCTCGCCCGCAACGGCGATGCGCGCCTGAGCGGCAATGTCGAAGTGCGCCAGGGCGAGAAGAGCATCCGCGCGCAGGACGTCTCGTACAACTCGACGACCGGTGCGATGCGCGCCGAGGGCAAGGTCGAATACGAGGACTCGCTCATCCGCGTGCACGGTGACAGCGGCAGCTTCGACGGCGCCGGTGGCGCCAAGCTGGGCGGTGCAGAGTTCGAGCTGCCCTCGCGTCCGGCCCGGGGCTCGGCAAGCGAGATCTCGATCAACGTCGAAGGCAAGGTCGCGCTCGACAAGGTCGAGTACACGACTTGTCCCGTCGGCAACGAGGACTGGGTGCTCACCGCGCACGATATCGACCTCGATATTGCCAATCGCAATGGCACGGGCAGCAACGTGCGCCTGGACTTCAAGGGGATTCCGATCCTCTACACGCCGTGGATCTCGTTTCCGCTGGGTGCGGAGCGCAAATCGGGATTCCTGTTTCCCGATTTCGGCGTGTCCGACCGCAGCGGTGTCGAATTCGCCGCACCCTACTACTTCAATCTCGCGCCCAGCTATGACCTGACCCTCACTCCCCGCATCCTGAGCGATCGCGGCTTCCAGCTCGACACCGAGTTTCGTTATCTCGGGGCCGACCAGGCTGGCGGCGTCGAGGCGGTGTACCTGCCCAATGACGACCTGCGCGACCGCGATCGCAGTTTCATCCACTGGAGTCACGTCGGCGACTACTGGGAACGCTGGCGGTTGCTCGTCGATGCCGCCAACGCGAGCGACACGAACTACTTCGAGGACTTCGGCCAGGGCTCGGAAGGCACCAGTGTCATCTACGTCGAACGCAACGCGGAACTGCGTTACTACGGCGAGCACTGGAACCTGCTCGGCCAGTTGCAGAATCACCAGATCATCGACCAGGCCATCCCGGAAGAAGTGCGCCCGTACTCGCGCGCGCCGCGCCTGGCGGCCCGCGGATTCTACGAGAGGGGACCTCTCGGCCTGACTTACTCACTCGATGGCGAGGCGGTTTACTTTCCGCGCGATGAAGGCGTGACCGGGGGGCGCGTCGACGTGGAGCCGGCGATCAGCTGGCCGGTTACCGGCGCCGGGTACTATTTCATACCGCGCGGCGCTTATCGCTACACGCAATACGAGCTCGGGAGCGTCCCCGAACCGGGCGATAACAGCCCCTCACGTTCCGCACCGATCGGCAGCGTCGATGCCGGCATGATCTTCGAGCGCACCGCGGGACGACGCTCGCAGCGCCTCGTCAGCGTCGAGCCGCGCGTGCTCTATCTCTATGTTCCGTTTCGTGACCAGACGGACCTGCCGGTGTTCGATACGGCGCTGCCCGACCTCAACCTCGTGCAGCTCTTCCGTCGCAATCGCTACGTGGGCGCCGATCGCCTGAGCGACAGCAACCAGCTCTCGGCCGGCGCGACGGCGCGCCTGTTCGATGTCGAGAACGGCCGCCAGTACCTGAGCGCGACGCTGGGCCAGGCGTGGTACTTCGAGGCCCCGCGCGTCACCTTGCCCAACGAACCGGCGGTGGTGCGCGACTACTCGAACCTGGTGGCTGAGATCGACCTCACCGCCTATCAGAACTGGAGCGTGAGCCTCGGACTCGAGTGGAACCCGGACGCCACGCAAAGCGAAAAGGGCGAGCTCAGTGTGCAATATCGCCCCGCGTCGGACCGGGTTGCGAACGTGGGTTACCGCTTTCGCCGCGGCCTCATCGAGCAGGTCGACGCGAGCGTCGCATGGCCGGTGTCGCGCCGCTGGAACGTGTACGCGGGCGGGGTCTATTCCCTGCGGGACGAAACGCTGATCGAGGAATTTGCGGGCCTCGAATACGGCAGCTGCTGCTGGAAGCTGCGCGCCGTATACCGCCAGTATGTGAGCAGCCGCACCGGCGAACGCGACAGTTCCATCGCCGTTCAGCTGGAACTCAGCGGTCTGAGCAATGTCGGAGTGCCGGCGGATGCTTTCCTCGAGGGAGCGATTCGTGGATACTCCCGCCCCCGCTTGAAACCCTGACGAACCGGTGGCCGTCCTCATGCGAAACCCGCTTCTTTGCGCCCTCCTCCTGTCGAGCATTGCCTTCCAGGCCGGGGCGCAGACGCGCGACCTCGCCACCGGCGGCGTGCTGCTCGACCGCGTCGCGGCAGTCGTCAACGAGGGCGTGGTGTTGCAGAGCGAGCTCGAGGAGCAGGTGACGATGATCACGCGCCGCCTGGAGAAGCAGCAGACGCAGCTGCCGCCCGCCAACGTGCTGCGCCAGCAGATCCTGGAGCGCCTGGTGATACAGGAGGTGCAGCTGCAGCGCGCCGAGCGCGCGGGCATCAAGGTGCCGGATGAAATGCTGAACGAATCGCTCAAGGACGTCGCCGAGCGCAACCAGATGACCCTCGACCAGCTGCCGCGCGCGCTCGAGTCGCAGGGCATCAACTACGCCGCCTATCGCGACTCGATCCGCAAGGAAATGACGATCCAGATGCTGCGCCAGCGCGACGTGCTGGCGAGGATCATCGTCACGCCCCGCGAGATCGATCACTACCTCGAGAAGCAGCAAGAATCGGGTGAGAACACCGAGTACAACGTGTCGCACATCCTGTTGTCCCTGCCCGAGGCGGCCTCGCCCGGCCAGCTCGAAGACGTGCAACAGCGCGCTGCGGACATCGTGCAGCGGGCGCGCGGGGGCGAGGATTTCGCACAGCTCGCGGTGAGCTACTCGAACAGCCAGACAGCGCTCGAGGGCGGCGAGCTCGGCTGGCGCAAGAGCGCGCAGCTGCCAACCTTCATCGCGGAGCTCGTCACCGGCATGCAGACCGGCCAAGTGAGCGAGGCGGTGCGCACTCCGAGCGGTTTTCACATCATCCGCCTCAACGACCAGCGCGGCGCCGAAGAGCAGGTGATGATCAACCAGGTGCACGTGCGGCACATCCTGATGCGCACCAACGAGCTGCAGGACGATGAAACCGTGCGCCAGAAGCTCACCAAGCTGCGCGAGCGCATCCTCGCGGGCGAGGACTTCGCCGGGCTCGCGGCTACGACTTCCGAAGACACCACCTCGGCCGCCGAAGGCGGCGACCTGGGCTGGCAGGGACCGAAGACGTTCGTGCCCGACTTCGAACGCGTCGTCGAGGCGCTCGAGGAGAACGAGATCAGCGAGCCGTTCAAGACGCAGTACGGCTGGCACATCGCGCAGTTGCTCGGACGGCGTGTGCATGACAACACCGACGAAGTGCGCCGCCAGCACGCCCTCAATACGCTGCGCGAGAGTAAGGCCGACGAAGAAACCGAGCTCTGGCTCAGGCGCCTGCGCGACGAAGCCTTCATCGAATACAAGATGTGAGCTCTGCGCTGCCACGGATCATCCTCACCTCCGGTGAGCCAGCGGGCATCGGGCCCGACCTCTGCCTGCAGGTGGCCACGCGTGACTGGCCCTGCGAGCTCGTGGTGGCGGGCGACCCGCAGCTGCTCGCCGAGCGTGCCGAGCTGCTTGGCCTCGAGATCGCGATCGAATTGCACGCGCCCGAATCGCCGGCCATCGCACACCGGGCACGCACGCTCCGCGTCGCACCGGCGAAACTGGCCGAGCCCTGTGAGCCGGGGCGGCTCAACCCCGCCAACGCGCGTTACGTGCTTGCTCTGCTCGATCGGGCGATCGATGGCTGTCGTGCCGATGAGTTCGACGCGATGGTCACCGCGCCGGTGCAGAAGAGCGTGATCAACGATGCCGGTATCGCCTTCACCGGCCACACCGAATATCTCGCGAGCCGTACCGACGCATCGTTGCCGGTCATGATGCTGGTGGCCGGGCGCCTGCGTGTCGCACTCGCCACGACTCACCTCGCTTTGCGGCAAGTGAGCGCTGCCATCAGCATCGACGGCCTCGTGCACCTCATCGGCGTGCTCGATGCGGATCTCAAGCGGCGCTTTGGGTTCAGCCGGCCGCGCATCGTCGTGTGCGGCCTCAATCCCCATGCCGGTGAAGGCGGTCACCTCGGGCGCGAAGAGATCGACGTCATCGCGCCTGCGATCCGTCGTGCCCGCGAGCGTGGCGCCGATGTGACGGGACCGGTTCCGGCGGACACCGCCTTCACGCCGCGCTCGCTCGCAGACGCCGACGTGGTGCTCACGATGTATCACGACCAGGGGTTGCCCGCGCTCAAGCTCGCGGGCTTCGGCTCCGCGGTCAACGTCACACTCGGGCTGCCCATCATCCGTACGTCGGTCGATCACGGTACTGCGCTCACACTCGCCGGCACGGGGCAAGCCGAATCCGGCAGCCTGAGCGCGGCCCTCGAGCAGGCGATCAGCCTCGCGACATGCGCAAGCGCTTCGGCCAGCACTTCCTCCACGATCCACAGGTGATCGCACGCATCGTCGCGGCGATCGAGCCGCGGCGTGGCGATCGCGTGCTCGAGATCGGTCCCGGCCGCGGTGCGCTCACCGCGCCGCTCTTCGACCGCCTGGGCGCGCTCACCGCCATTGAGATCGATCGCGACCTTGCGCGCCACCTGGGTGCGCGCTTCGGCCCGGCGCTCGAACTCATCAACACGGACGTGCTGGAAGTGGACATCGCAGCGCTGCGCGGTTCGGGGGAGCCGCTGCGCGTGGTCGGCAACCTCCCCTACAACATTTCGACACCGTTGCTCTTCCGCCTGCTCGAGCAGCGCACGGCGATCCGGGACATGCACTTGATGCTGCAGAAGGAAGTTGTCGATCGCATGGTGGCGCCGCCCGGCTCGAAAACCTACGGCCGGCTGACCGTGATGCTGGCGCCATGGGTGCGCATCGAGCGCCTGCTGAGCGTCGGCCCCGGTGCCTTTACTCCGCCACCCAAAGTTTCCTCCGCGGTCGTGCGCATCACGCCGCTCGCCATGCCCGCATTCGACATCGGCTCAACGGCGTCCTTCGACCGGGTGGTGCGCGCGGCGTTTGCGCAACGGCGCAAGACGCTGCGCAATGCGCTCAAGGGTACTGTGGCGGCCGGTGTCCTCGAACAGCTCGGAATCGACCCGCGCGCGCGGGCGGAGACGCTTGCGGCCGCGCAATACGCAGCCCTCGCACGCGCTGCGGGTTAGAGTCCGCGCCGCCCGGTATAATCGGGTGCGTCAGCTTTCCGGAGATCATTATGTCCGGATACGGAAAGATCCTGCTGGTGGTCGATCTCACCGAGGACAGCGATCTCGTGGGCGAGCGCGCCAAGGCGATCGCCGCCTGCTACGGCTCGCGCATCCAGTTGCTGCACGTGGTCGAATATGTTCCGGTGGAGCCGATGGGCGAGACACTGCTGCCCGCAGTGCAGATCGAGGAAGAGCTGATCGAGCGTGCGCGCCAGCGTCTCCAGGAGCTCGCGCGGCGCCTGGGACTCGGCGACAGCGACTGTTTCGTGGAAGCCGGCAATATCAAGGCGGAGATCATCCGCGTCGCCGAGGAGCAACAGGTTGACCTGATCGTGCTCGGCAGCCGCGAGCGTCACGGTCTCGCGATCCTGCTCAACTTCACGGAAGACACCGTGTTGCACCATTCGCCCTGCGACGTGCTCGCGGTAAGGCTACACTGAGTCCCATGACCCCCGATCCCGACAAGCAGAGCCACCAGATCCGCGTCGACGTCGAGACCAACTTTGTCGACGAGCAGTCCGATCCGCGCGAGCGGCGCTTCGTGTTCGCCTACACCATCACCATCCGCAACGAGGGCCCGGTGCCGGCGCGGCTGATGACGCGCCACTGGATCATCACCGACGCCAACGGCAAGGTGCAGGAAGTGCGCGGCGACGGCGTGGTCGGCGAGCAGCCGTATCTGAAGCCCGGACAGGGCTTTCGTTATTCGAGCGGTGCGATTCTCGAGACGCCGGTGGGATCGATGCAGGGCACCTACCAGATGGTCACCGACGACGGTCAGCACTTCGACGCGCCGATTGCACCGTTCACCCTCGCGATGCCAGGTGTGCTGCACTAGACAATCCTCGACTGCAATCGCCCCGCGCGATTGATGCGGGTCAGGCATGTCCATCTACGCCATCGGGGACATACAGGGATGTGACGAGGAACTGGCAGCGCTCCTCGAACGCATTCGCTTTCAGCCCGATCGCGACCGCATCTGGTTCACCGGCGACATCGTGAACCGCGGCCCGAGCTCGCTCGCCGCGCTCCGCCGCGTGCATGCCATGCGCGACAACTGCATCGTGGTGCTCGGCAACCACGATCTGCACCTGCTCGCCGTAGCGCGCGCCAGCAACCGGCGCGAAAAAAAAGGCGATACCCTCGATGACGTCCTCGCGGCGCCCGATCGCGACACGCTCCTCGACTGGTTGCAGAGCTGTCCGCTGCTGCACCATGAGCCAGAGATCGGCTTCACCCTCATCCACGCGGGCCTGCCACCGCAGTGGGACTTCACGATCGCGGCCACCGCGGCGCACGAGGTGGAGCGGGCGCTGGCGGTGGATCCGGTGGCGCTCTTCGAGGAGATGTACGGCGACCAACCCGATCGCTGGTCGGACTCGCTGACGGGGATCGAGCGGCTGCGGTTCATCGTCAACTGCTTCACGCGGCTGCGCTACTGCGATGCCGGGGGACGCGTCAACCTCAAGCTCAAGGAAGCACCCGATGAAGTCGGTCCGCCGTGGATACCGTGGTTTCGCGTGCCGGGGCGGCGCAGCCGGGACCTCAAGATCGTGTGCGGTCACTGGTCCACGCTCGGCGTATTCAACGAGGAAAACGTCGCCGGCATCGACGCCGGCTGCGTGTGGGGCGGGCGCTTGTGCGCGCTGCGGCTGGATGCGCAGGAGGCTCTGGTGCAGATCCGGTGCGCGCAACATCAGAAGCCGGGCGACGAATAGCGGCCTCTCCCGCGCGAGAGGCCAGGTGAGCGCACCGGTATAATCCATGTCCATGCTCGAGCTCAGTAATTTCGTCGGTGGTGCGCTTCGCGCCTCGGCGTCGGGCCGGCGGATCGATGTGTTCGAGCCCGCAGTCGGCCAGCTCTACGCCACGGCGCCGCAGTCGAGTGCACAGGATGTGGCGGAGGCCGTGGCCGCGGCCCAGGCCGCGTTTCCCGCCTGGCGCGATCTGCCCGGCAGCGAGCGCGCCGCCTGGCTCAACCGCATCGCCGACCTGATCGAACGCGATCTCGAGCTCTTCGCGCAAGCCGAGTCGCGCGATACCGGCAAGCCTTTGAAGCTGGCGCGTTCACTCGACATCCCACGCGCCATCGCGAACCTGCGCTTCTTCGCCGCGGCGGCCGTGCAATTCGCGAGCGAGGCGCACGTGATGGAGACGGGTGCCCTGAATTACACGCTGCGCCAGCCGCACGGAGTGGTCGCCGGCATCTCGCCGTGGAACCTGCCGCTCTACCTGCTCACGTGGAAGATCGCGCCCGCGCTCGCTGCCGGCAACTGCGTGCTCGCCAAGCCCTCGGAAGTCACGCCACTCACCGCCCACCTGCTCGCCGAGCGTTGCATTGAAGCTCGCCTGCCACCGGGCGTGCTCAACATCCTGCACGGTCCGGGGAGCGAGGTGGGCGAAGCGATCGTGGTGCATCCGCAGGTGCGTGCCATTTCCTTCACCGGCGGCACCATGACCGGCAAGCGCATCGCAGCGGCGGCCGCCAGCCACCTCAAGAAGCTCGCACTCGAACTCGGCGGCAAGAATCCGACCATGGTGTTCGCCGACGCCGACTTCGAGGTCGCGGTGGATGGCGCGGTGCGTGCTGCGTTCACCAACCAGGGCGAGATCTGCCTGTGCGGCTCGCGAGTGCTGATCGAGCGCAGCATCTACCCGCGGTTCCGCGATGCATTCGTGGAGCGCGCGAAGCGACTGAAGCTCGGCGATCCCGTCGCGGCCGATACGGACCAGGGAGCGATCGTGTCG
>DATIEU010000570.1:0-4011 GCA_035455565.1 Steroidobacteraceae bacterium
GGATGTACTCGGCCTGGTCGTCGCTGAGGCCGAAGCGCGCGATCAGCGCGTCCTTGGGCTCGTCCTCGGTGCGGATGATGCGGATCACCTCGTCGAGGTTGAGGTAGACGACCAGCAGGCCTTCGAGGATGTGCAGGCGGCGTGCGACCTTGTCGAGCCGGAACTTCAGCCGTCGCGTGACCGTCGCCAGACGGAATGTGAGCCACTCCTCGAGCAGCTCCTTGAGACCCAGCACTCTCGGCCGGCCGTCGAGCCCGATGACGTTGACGTTAACGCGATAGGTGCGCTCGAGATCGGTGGTCGCGAACAGGTGCTTCATTAGTTGCACCTGGTCGACGCGATTCGAGCGCGGCACGATCACCAGGCGAGTCGGGTTCTCGTGATCGGACTCATCGCGTACTTCCTCCACCATCGGCAGCTTCTTGGCCTGGCGTTGCGCATCGATCTGTTCCTGCACCTTGGTGCCGGACACCTGGTAGGGCAGCGCCGTGATGACGATGTCGCCCTCGTCGTCGATCTCGTAAGTCGCGCGCGCGCGGAACGCGCCATTGCCCGTGTTGTAGAACTGGATGAGCTCGTTGCGCGAGGAAATGATCTCGGCGCCGGTCGGAAAATCGGGGCCTTTGATGTGCTGGCAGAGCTTGCGCACCGTAACGTCCGGTTCATCGAGCAGACGTACACAGGCCGCTGCCACTTCGCGCAGGTTGTGCGGCGGAATGTCGGTCGCCATGCCGACCGCGATGCCCGATGTGCCGTTGAGCAGCAGGTTGGGGACGCGTGCGGGAAGCAGCAGCGGTTCCTCGCGCGTGCCGTCGAAATTGGGCTGCCATTCGACAGTGCCCTGGTCGAGCTCCGACAGGAGCAGCTGCGCGTAGGCGGTAAGGCGCGATTCCGTGTAGCGATAGGCGGCGAACGACTTGGGGTCGTCGCTCGAGCCCCAGTTGCCCTGCCCGTCCACCAGCGGATAGCGGAACGAGAACGGTTGGGCCATGTGGACCATGGCCTCGTAACAGGCCGCATCGCCGTGCGGATGGAACTTGCCGAGTACGTCGCCGATGGTGCGCGCCGACTTGGCGGGCTTGACCCCGCTGTTGAGCCCGAGCTCGCTCATTGCATACACGATGCGTCGCTGCACCGGCTTGAGACCGTCGCCGAGCGCCGGCAGCGCCCGATCGAGGATCACGTACATCGAGTAGTCGAGGTATGCCTTTTCCGTGAAGGTCCTGAGCGGTTGCTTCTCGATGCCTTCGAAATTGAGCTCGGGCTGGTCGGTCATACCTGTGCCAGGTTGCCCTTGGTCTCGAGCCACTCGCGTCGGTCAGCGGCGCGTTTCTTCGCGAGCAGCATGTCCATGAGTTGATCGGTCTTGTCGTTGCCGGCGATCGTGAGCTGCAACAGGCGCCGCGTCTGCGGCGCCATCACCGTCTCACGCAGCTGCGTCGGGTTCATTTCACCGAGGCCCTTGAAGCGCATGATCGACACCTTGCCGCGGATCTTCTCCGCATCGATGCGATCGATGATCCCCGCACGCTCGGCGTCATCGAGCGCATAGAACACCTGCTTGCCCACGTCGATGCGGTAGAGCGGCGGCATCGCGACGAACACGTGCCCATCGAGTACCAGCTGACGGAAGTGACGCAGGAAGAGCGCACACAGCAGCGTCGCGATGTGCTGACCATCCGAGTCGGCGTCGGCAAGAATGCACACCTTGTGGTAGCGCAGACCGCTCAGGTTCTGCGAACCCGGATCGACGCCGAGCGCGACCGCGATGTCGTGCACCTCCTGGGATTGCAGCACCTGTCCCGGTTCCACCTCCCAGGTGTTCAGGATCTTGCCGCGCAACGGCATGATCGCCTGGTAGTCCTTGTCGCGCGCCTGCTTGGCCGAGCCGCCGGCGGAATCACCCTCGACCAGGAAGAGCTCGGAACGCGCCGGATCCTGGCTGGCGCAGTCAGCGAGCTTTCCCGGCAACACGGAACCGCCGGTACTGCGCCGGCGCGTCACTTTCTGCGCCGCCTTCATGCGGGCCTGCGCATTCGCGATCGCGAACTGGGCGATGCGCTCGCCGGCGTCCGGATGCTGGTTGAGCCAGTGCGCGAAGGCGTCCTTGACCACGCCACCGACGAACGCGGCGCTCTCGCGTGAGCCGAGCTTCTCCTTGGTCTGGCCCGCGAACTGCGGATTCTGCATCTTGACCGAGAGCACGTAGCTCACGCGCTCCCAGACATCCTCGGGCGCGAGCTTCACACCGCGCGGCACGAGATTGCGGAACTCACAGAAGTCGCGAACCGCATCTGCAATGCCACCGCGCAGACCGTTGACGTGCGTGCCGCCTTCGGTCGTCGGGATCAGGTTGACGTAGCTCTCGGTGACGGGATGCTCGCCTTCAAGCAGCCAGACGAAGCCCCATTCGGCCGACTCGCGCTCGCTCTTGAACTCGCCGCTGAAGGGTTCCTGCGGCATCCATTCGCAGTCCTTGAGCTGCTCGACCAGGTATTGCGCCACGCCCCCGGTGTAGAACCATTCGTCCTTCTCGCCGCTGATCTCATTTTTGAGCTTGACCCGCAGCCCCGGGCACAGCACGGCCTTGGCGCGCAGCGTGTGCTTGAGCTTGGGCACCGAGAACTTTTCGGAATCGAAGTATTGCGGATCGGGCCAGAAGCGCACCGTCGTTCCCGTGTTGCGCGCGCCCACGGTGCCGACTTCCTCGAGCTTCGACTTGACGCGCCCGTCCTTGAAACTGATGTTGTATTCCTTGCCGCCGCGCCTCACCCAGCACTCGAGGTTCTTGGAGAGCGCATTGACCACCGAAACGCCGACGCCGTGCAGACCTCCCGCGAACTGGTAGGTCTTCTCCGAAAACTTTCCGCCGGCGTGCAGGCGCGTGAGGATCAGCTCGACGCCCGAGATCTTCTCCTTCGGGTGGATGTCGACCGGCATTCCCCGCCCGTCATCCTCTACGGTGAGGGAATTGTCCTTGTGCAGCGTCACCTCGATCAGTTTGCAGTAGCCCGCAATCGCTTCGTCGACGCTGTTGTCGATGACTTCGTGGGCGAGATGGTTGGGATTGCGGGTGTCGGTGTACATCCCCGGCCGGCGACGCACGGGGTCGAGGCCGCTCAGGACCTCGATGTCGGAAGCGGTGTAAGACTGGCTCATCGCGTCGGCGTCACCTGGTGCGGCTGGTTCGAGCGCGCGCGATTGTAGCAGGGTGAGGCCGGTGCTTTATCGACGACACTTAACGCCTAAACTTCCAGGTCGGCGATCAGCGACGCACGGATGGCGTCGGGTACGCGCTCCACCGAGTAACGGTGCTGGTCGTGGTCGATACCCACGCTGAGTACGGCACCGGCTCGCAAAGCCGCTCGCATGCGCGCGTCGAGCTCGAACCGCAGGAAATGGACGGCGGAGGTTTTCTCCTCGTTCTCGCGCTCGAGATCCTCGTCCGCGATGGCGAAGACCCGCGCCTGGCCGGCGACCTGGATCCAGCAACGGTCTTCGATGCCCTTGAGCCGTTCGAGCGCGGCGCGCCGCTCGGCCGGATCCGGATACTCGATCAGCAGTGTCACCTTCCAGTTGGTGCCGTCGGGGACCAGCGGATTGTAGGCGTCGAGCTCCTGCGCGATGCCGTCGGCTTCGAAGATGCGCTCGGCGCGCAGCATCTCCTGGACTTGGTACTGGATGGTGAGCCGATCCTCGAAGCACCAGGTGCAATGCGCTCCGACCGCGAGCTGCCGGTCGCGCTTGTGCGCCAGCACACGGGCGCGAAACGCGGGGCGCTCGCGCGCATATTGCTCGAGCGACATGAGATCGGTCGTCGAAAGCCGCCCCGCCGCGCGGGCCGCACCCGATGCGTCAGATTCCATAAGCCATCCGCAAGAGCGTCAGTGGGTGTTCCGGCGCCCGCTTCTCGGCGAGGCCGTGCTCGATCTGATGACCCGCCATCGGGCAGTCGCTGGTGTAATGATCCGCGCCGCTCGCGGTCACCCGCTGCGCCACCGGTCTACCGAT
>DATIEU010000571.1:0-3577 GCA_035455565.1 Steroidobacteraceae bacterium
CCCAGGCACGGCTGCTGCTCGTACCTCGCAGCGGCCACTGGCCTCACTACGAACAACCGGAGCTGGTGATCGGCGCTATCGAAAAATTCGTGGCGGGAGATTGGCCGTCGCAGGCGGAAAAGATTGCCGCGCCGGCTGCGGGCGCCGGCGACTAGTGCGCCGACGCGCTATTTCTTGCCGGGCACGGCGCCCAGGAGACGGCCGATCCACGAGCGGCGGATAAACGTCGAGCTGCCGTCAGCCTCGGCGCTGCGGTTGTGGCCTTCAGCCCACGCCCGCCAGCGCTCACCGCGCGCGTCGAAGTTCACGAAGCCGTTTCCAGATGCCGGCGGGCGAACCCGCTTGCCACGCTTGCTCATTGGGCCTCCGCAAGGTGTGAGATGCATCTTGAACCAAAGAGCGAACGCGCTGGTGACGGAGTCGTGAAAGACTCGAAGCGGTCACATGTGTCAAGAAAGCCACGACCGCGGCCACATGTGACATAAGCGCCGGATCGCGAGGCGCAACAACGAAGTGCGGAGCGAAGCTAACGGCTTTCCTGCCCGGGCATGACCTCGATCGCCTGTCCGGTCGAGTCGACCTCGACGTTGAGCTTGCGCGCCTTTTCGCTCTGCATGGCTGCAGACCCGACCACGACGGGGATGGAGAACGTGCGCGCGAGCATCTGCTCGCCCTCGCCCACGGTCGCGATGAGGTTCACGCTGAAGATACCGTTTTCCTGCGGCGTCACGACGAGCTGGTGCCAGTATTCAGAGCCTGGCTGGACGTTGCGCAACACCGCCGGCGCATTCGATTGCCCGAGAGAGAGCCCACCGGACGTCGCCAACATGAGATGCACGGCGGGACTCGCGGCCTGGGGCACCAGGCCGAAGTCGATTACGAGCGGTTGACCCACTTGCGGCGCATCCGCGAGCTCATACTTGAATTCGATTGGCGCACTCGGCTTGCCCGACGTTCCGGCTTGCGCCACCAGGTCCTTGGGCGAGACTTTCGGCAAGCTCTCGGGTGCCGGAACTACTGCCTCGACCTGCGGCGCGGGGGCGCTCTCAGTCGTAGGCGGTCTGTCCGGTGTCGCGGGACTC
This sequence comes from Steroidobacteraceae bacterium, assembly GCA_035455565.1. GTDB lineage: Bacteria > Pseudomonadota > Gammaproteobacteria > Steroidobacterales > Steroidobacteraceae > DATBVX01. The sequence continues at coordinate 1,083 of DATIEU010000571.1, forward strand.
TCGCTTGTTGCAGCCGGCGGAGCGGAAACCGTGGATTCTTGGGGCGCGCGGTCGCGGCCACACGCCGCCAGGCCTACCAATGCCAGGCCTGCGACAAAAGAAATCCTGAGACGCTTCATGCATGTGCTCGCTTCATGGACTGGCGATGGTGACGTTCATGCAGGTATTGCCTGGCGTGCCGGGGTTGAAGTCCGTCGCGAAGAAATCATACACCTCGAGGACATAATTGCCCGGCGCAAGCGAGGCGCTGAACTGTTCGATGCCGTTAGGAGTGGAGTCGGCAACCGACGCGGTGATCGGCCCCTGTCGATACAGCACCATGTCCGGGTCGGAACCGACGGGTCCGGCCGCGCGCATGGTGATCATCTGTGTCGCAGGCACATTGAACCGCACGAATCTCGAGTTGCCGAGTTTGTTGCCGTCGTCACCGTTCGCAGTCGACGAACAAGCCTGCACCGCTCCCCCATTGACGGTCGCCGCGCGATACACGGGTAGATTCTGGGCATTGCCGCCATTGTTGGTCTCGGTCGAGCCGAGCTCATCGATCGTCGTGCTCACGATCTGTTCTGCGTTCACGATGGCGTCGATGCCTGCGACAGCCCCCGGGTTACCGGCTCGCAGTTGCGAGATGAACGGGAAGATGCTGGTGAATGGCTCGATGGGGGGCAATCCGGCGTCCAGCACCTGGAACAACGGCGCGAACCCCAACGTCACCGCGTCGTTGGCATCCGCCGTGGCATCGAACAGGTCATAGAGAATTGATTGCACCGATTCCTCACTGAACCAGCCCTGCGGACCGAAGTTGTCCGACTCGACGTTGATGTCGAAATCCTGCCCTTGATTTGTCCCGAAGGAATCGCGATAGCGCGGATCGCCCTTCACCATGCCCGAGAATGCATTGCCCCAGCCTTCGCTGAAAGCCACGCGCAGGTCGAGTCGATCGCCCGACCCGTGCGGGCCGCCGACACTATCGTCGCGCGAGAACGCGTCCTGAATGTAGTGACCGAGTTCATGGGCGATGACGTGGTGATCGTATTCGTCGGTGTCGACGTTTTGGGAACCGAGCACGTACACACCCAGCGCCGGCTGATAGTGCGTCGTAATGATCCATCCGTTGGAGGGAATGAAGTCGGCGCTCGCGATATTGTCCCGGCTCCAATGGATATTGAGGGGCGGGAACTGCACCGCGGGATTCGCCGCGAGGATCTGCGTCTTCACTTCGTAGGCGACGTCCAGCAGGGAGAACGGTGCGGCCACCCGCTCTCCGGAGTAGAACGAACCGTTCCAGCCCGACGGCGCGCGCAGATTGAAAGTCATCGGAGCGCCCAGGTAGAGATTATCGTCGCCGCTATCCATCACGTAGAGCGGATCGCCCACGAAATTGTTGACCACACGAAAGTTCCAGCTGGCAGTCCCAGTCTGCAGCATCTGTGCTTTGACGCGCAGGAGAAAGCGGCCAGCTGGTGGGTTGAACGAATAGTTGCCGTTCGCATCACTAGTCGTCGTAGCCAGAATGGTGGAGCGACTGACCGCATCGATCGCCTCGACCACCGCACCACGAATCGGCGCGTCGATGACGCTGTTGTAGTCGAGGCCTGCGCCGGCGATCGAGAACGGCACCTTGTCGTAGCTGACTCGGCCGGACAACGGACCTGGATTGGTGATGGTGATGCCCACTGTGTCGGTGGCGTTCGCGCCCTCGTTGTCGGTCACGGTGAGCTGAAATGTAAGCAGTCCGAGCGTGTTGGGCGCGGTAAACGTTGGGTTCGAAGTGCCCGGGTCGCTGAGCGCAACCGGAGTTCCACCGAGCTGGCTCCAAGCGAACGTGACAAGCGCATTGCTATCAGGATCACGGGCGCCCCCGGTGAGTGGCACCGTCACCTGTGGTGCAGCCGTCCGATCTGGCCCGGCCATCGCGACCGGCGGTTCGTTGAGCGCCGGGTCCGGGTCGATAGTGATCGTGACCGAGTCGTTGGCGCGTATGCCAAGGTCGTCCTCCGCAATCAGCGCGAATGTGATCGATCTCGACTGGCTCACAGCGGGTGCCTGGAACGTGGTAGTGGTATTGTTTGGCGTCTGCAGGACCACGTCAGATTCTGATTCCCTCCACTCGAGGAAGACCACGGTACCGTCAGCGTCGGTGGCCGAACCGCTCAGAGTAACCATGCGCTGTTCCAGCACTGTCTGATCGGATCCTGCGTTTACGACTGGTGGGAGATTGTTCGTCACGACGCTGATATCTAACCGATCGGTGGCTGTAGCACCTTCGTTGTCGGTAACCCGCAATTCGAAGGTGACGATCGTATCGGCCGGCGTCGAGGTAATGATGAACTCCAGCGTGCTCGCAGTCGGCGACAGGAGCACTGCGATCGCCGGACCAGCGACCTGTGACCATTGATACGCGGCGATGGCACCGTCCGGGTCGCTGCCGGTACCCGCCGCGCTGCGCGTGACACCGGGAGCAACCCGAATGTCCGGCCCGGCGTTCGCGGTCG
>DATIEU010000572.1:0-6692 GCA_035455565.1 Steroidobacteraceae bacterium
AGACGCGCGGCAAGCGATGCGGCTCGCGCCAGAACGAGTTGCCAGTAGGTGCGCAGCAGCGGCAGCGGCGCGAGCGAGCGCGCGTTGCTCGGTGGCGTGACCGCGTGCAAGCGCGTCAAGGCGCGCGCTGCGATGCGAATCGCCTCGCTCTCGTGCGCCCGCTGCGCGGTCCACGGCTCGGCTTCGATCCAGCGCGTGACGAGGATTCCGGACGCGGCATCGCACAGGATCACCTCTGGAGTGAGGCCTGCACTCGCGGCCGCACCGAGTGCGGCACACTCGGCGCGGCGGTCGACGGCGAGCACGCCGCTTTCGAGTCGCGGGACGCGGACCGCGAAAGACTCCCCCGGCAGCCAAAGGCGCGCGACGAGATTGGTGGTGCCTGCAATCAGCTCCCCAGGCGCGTCGCGAACACCGCTGCCGAGATGCGCTTCGAGCAGTGCGAAGGCCGGCTCAGGCAGCAGGAGTGAAGCCGGCTGGCGCATCGGTCACCCGGCCGCCGCGCGCGGCTGAAGTTGCGAGCGGCGCCAGCTGATGAAACCGACGATCGCCATGATCACGTACACCGCGTACAGCACCGACGTGGTTGGAATACCCGTGCGGATCGTGAGCACCACGATGAGAATGTCGATGATGAACCAGTACACCCAGCTCTCGAGCACCTTTCGCGTCATCAAGAGGGTGGCGGCGACGCTGCCCCAGGTGGTGAAGGCATCGAGATACGGAAATGGCGTCGACGTGTAGCGCGCTGCGAGCCAGCCGGTGAGCGCGGTGAGCGCGACCGTGAGTGCGATGAGGACCAGGTGGCGTCGCATCGGCCAGTTCGAAACGTCGAGCGGTGTGCCGCCCTCGCCGCCCCGTAACCACTGGCGCCAACCGTACACGCCCATGGCGATGTAGAAGACCTGCAGCACGGCCTGCTGATAGAGGCCTTCATCGAAGAAGATCCAGACAAAGAGCGTGGTACTGACGATGGCGCAGGGCCAGCACCAGATGTTCTGGCGCGTAGCCAGGATCACATAGATGATCCCGAGCGCGACGGCGACGACTTCGACGGGTGACTTGCTGCCGAACTCGCTGAGGAAGGAATCCATCGCGCTTTCAGGGAGCCATGGGCCCGAGCACCTTCATCACTACCACGGCCTTGGGGAGCGACGCGAAGGTGCGCTCGATCTCCGTCGTGAGCACCTGCATCACGTGCAGATATTCCCCGACCACCTGGGTGCTCATGCTGTTGGTTTCGACCTTGAGACCTGGATGAGTGTTCAACCGCTCGATGAACGCGGCGATCGGCGGGATGAACTCGTTGCGCAGCGGGTAGAGTGAAAGCTCGACTGCGACGTCCATGGGCTTCTCCTTCATCTGAATCGCCATTGTGCGGTCAGGCCGACCTGCCTGGGATCGCCCGCCTGCGTGTAGCGCTTCGGCGTGAAGTCGGGCGGCTCGTTGCCAAAGAAGAATCCGAGCTGACTGTAATCCTCGTCAAAGACATTGAGGCCCCACGCATACACCGACCAGTGCTCCTTCTCATAGCCCACCTTCAGGTTCACGAGCGTTGCAGGCGTGGCGCGCTCGTCGTGGCTCGCACTGTAGTAGAACCCGTCGCGTCCCATCACCGCGGCGCGTGCCATGAAACCGAGCGGATGACGCCAGGTCGCGGCCAGTGAATATTGATAGGACGGTGCGTTGGTCTGTTCGCGTCCGTCGAGATCGCGATCGTTGTACTGGTAATCGATGTAGTAACTCTCGAGCAGTCCCAACGCGCCCTCGAGCAGCAGGCGATCGGACGCCTGCCAGCGCACGCTGGCTTCGAGCCCGTAGTTGCGACCCTGCGCCGCGTTGTCGGTGTAGAACACGAAGGTCAGCGGATCATTGGGATCGAGCTGAAACGAGTTATCGACCTGCTGGTCGCGCCGTTCCATGTAGAACAGCACGGCGCTGGTCTCGAGCCTGCCGGACCACGCCGAACGAATGCCGGTTTCCAGGTTCCACAAGTACTCCGCTTGATACTGGCGCCGCTCGGGCGTGACGGCTGCACCGATGTTGAAGCCGCCCGATTTGTAGCCGCGCGTCAAGCTCGTGTACCAACGTTGTGTGTCACTCAGTGCGACGGTCGCCGTGAGGTGGCCGCCCAGCATGTCGTCGCTCGGGTCGAATGCCATGCCGTCCGAGTCCGAATAGTCCGCTTCGCGCCGCTCGGCGCGCAGTCCGACCGACACATCGAGCCGCGGCAGCGCACGCCAGTCGAGCTGGCCGTAGAGCGCGTAGTTGAGCGACTCGAAGTCGCTCGTCAGCGCCCGTTCCGTCACATCGGTGAGGTAGACGCCCTGGTCGAGCTGGTCGTTCGTCTCGTCGAGCCGGCGCGCGTAGAGGCCGCTCACCCACGCGAGGCGGCGCTCGTCGCTCAGTGCTGGCGACGCGACACGCAGGTCCTGCGTGAGTGTCTGGCGCTCGCGCTCGATGCTCGTGACGAAGTCGTACGGCACACCCCAGAAGGCGTTGTTGCCCCAGTCGCCATCGAAGCCGTAGCGGATGTCGGAATCGGCGAGCGCGGTGATGCTCGTGACATCGAAGCGATCCGCCGAGTAGTGCGCTTCGAGCGACCCACCCGCGGTGCGCTGCGCATCGTTTCCCGGACGATCCGATTGCGTGGTGCGTGAGTTGTCGATCGCAAAGGCGTCATAGCCGTTATCGAGATCCACCCAGAGACCGGAGACATCGAGCCGGAGCCGCTCGGTCGGCTCCACACGCACGCGCGCCCGCGCCGTGAGCTCGTCGCGTCCATTGGTGTCATCGCTTCGGAGAAAGGCGTTGTGACGGAATCCGCCACCCTCGAACTGCTGCACGCCGAGGCGATAAGCGCCGGTTTCCGTCCCGGCGATGGCGCCACCGATGACTGCGCCGAGACCGAGCGCATCGTCCTGCCCGGCGGTCGCCTCGGTCAGGAACTCGGACTCGCGCCGCGGCTCACGCGTCTTGACCTTGATGAGTCCGCCCAATGCGTTGGCGCCGTAGCGCGTACCCTGCGGTCCGCGCAGCACCTCGACCTGCTCGACGTCGAAGAGCGTCGCAACCATACCGACGCCACTCAGATCGATGTCGTCGATCAGGAAGCCGATCGAAGGATTGGGCGCGCCCTGGTACTGCTCGAGGTCACCGACGCCGCGCAGCTGGAAGTAGCGCGGGCGCGAGCTGCCCGCCGCCCAGTTGAGGTTGGGCACCAGCCCCAGCACGTCCTGGAAATGCTGCACGCCGGTATCGGCGAGCGCATGCCGGTCGAGCACGGTGATGCTCGCGGGCACCTTCGCAATCGCGGTGTCGCGCCAGGTGGCGGTGACCGTGATCTCGCCGAGCGGCTCGGGCGTACCCTGCGCGACGGCCCAATCAGTTGCGAACGTCATGGCAAAAGCCAGGACGGCCCGGGAAAGAATGTGTGGAAGGCTCACGACCTGCTCCCTACGCCGGTGCTAACCGGATCAGGTTCAACGGGTTCGCTGATGAGCCACGGGCGCCGTCAGCATCTCAGGTCCATTCAGACCACCCCAAGGTGCCGCGAATTGTACAAGCCGGAACTTGACACCGGAAGGGAGATTGAAAAGAGTGTCCCCGGCGATGCCGCAGCGCTCCTACAGGGTTTTCCAGGTCGATGCGTTCACGCGCAGGATGTTCGCGGGCAATCCCGCGGGCGTCGTGCTGGACGCGGAGGGCCTGAGCGACACGGAGATGCAGCAGATCGCGCGCGAGGTCGGGCGCGGCGACACCGCCTTCGCGCTCGGCGCCACCGGTTCTGAACACGATCTGCGCATGCGCTTCTTCACGCCCAAGTGCGAGGTGCCGTTCGTAGGGCACGCGACGCTCGCGGCGCATTACGTGCGTGCCTCGTTAGCCGGTCCCTCGCCCAAGCCGTTGCGGCAGCTCTCGGGCACGGGCCTCATTGGCATCGATGCCCAGGAGACGCCGGCCGGGATCGAGATCGGCATGCGGCTGCCAGCGCCCAAGGCCGTGCGCGCGCTGGAATCGCAAGAGCTCGAGGCGCTGCTCGACGCGCTGGGCGTCGGCAACGCGGATCTCGACTCGCGTATGCCCATCGAGATCTATGCGACGCGCAATGCGCGCCTGCTGCTTGGGCTCAAGCACGTGCAGTCGCTCGAGACGCTCAAGCCCAACCTCGACGCACTGGCGCGCCTGACGCCGCATCTCGGCGCGGACGGCTATTTCGTATTCGCGCTCAACGACGCGCGTGACATCGCGCGCGTCGAGTCACGCATGTTCTGCCCCGCGATCGGCGTGCCCGAGGATGCGGTGAGCGGCAATGCGCATTCGATGCTCGGCGCGCTCCTCGTGCGGCACGGCCTGCTCAAGGGATCGAACGGCGTCGCGCGCCTGCACGGCAACCAGGGCCGCTCGGTCGGACGCCCGGGAGAAGTGTCGGTCGAAGTGGAGTTGCGCGGCAGCGAGCCGCACAGCGTGCGGATCTCGGGCACCGCGGTGATCGTGTTCCAGACGGTGCTGAATCTGCCCGCCGCTGCCTGATTCGTTCTCGGCCAGGCGGCGCGCACCCGTTGCGCTTCAGCCGCACTAGGTATTTTCCGCAGGTCCGACGGGTCCGGACGCCTCCACTGCGGATTTCCCTCATTGCCCCCGCAGCAATCGGCGGGGAATCATCGCGCTGTTCGTGCGCGGGGTACCTATGAGCGATTTCACCGCCCAGGAAAAGCAGCTCGTGGAGTGGCTCGCGGACATGCGCGAGGAAGACGCGCTGCCGCTTGCGAATCGCATGCTGCTCGAAGAGAAGGCCGATCCGTTACGGGTGCTGGAGCTCTGCCGCATGGCCATGGACATCGTCGGCAAGCGCTTCGAGTCGAGCGAGTATTTCCTGCCGGAGCTCGTGCTCGCCGGCGAGATGCTCGAGAAGATCGGCGCCGTCGCGAAACCCTTGATCCAGCAGAAGCCTGGCGCCGCTCCGCGCAAGCTCGGGAAGGTGTTGATCGGCACGGTGCACGGCGACCTGCACGACATCGGCAAGAACATCGTCACATTCATGCTCGACATCAACGGTTTCGAGGTCCGCGACATCGGCATCGACGTGCCGGTGCAGATCTTCATCGACGAGATCAATTCCTTCGAGCCCGCCGTGGTCGGCCTGTCGGGCTTCCTGACGCTCGCCTTCGACTCGATGAAGGAGACCATCGAGGCGATCCAGGCCGCGGGTCTGCGCAGCAAGGTCAAGATCATGATTGGCGGGGGTCAGATCGACGACGCGGTGCGCAGCTACACCGGCGCCGATGCCTTCGGCACCAACGCCGTCACGGCCGTGTCGCTCTGCAAGGGCTGGCTCGGGGCAACGGCATGACCGCCGCCGCGGTGACACAGCCCGATAACGCGGCTGCTCGCCTGGCAAGCGATACGCGCTGGAAGCGCATTCTCGACTGCATAGCCCTGCGTCAGCCGGATCGCATGCCGGTCGCGCTTTATGCCACCTTCTGGCTGGCGAAGTACGGCCACATCAGCTGCAAGCAGCTGATGTACGACCCGGACAAGTGCGCGGAGCTCGCGGAGCGGGCGATCCGCGAATTCGAACCGGACGCCTACAGCCCGATGCTGGTCTCGACGGCTTGCGGCGCTTCGCTCGATGCCCTCGGCTACAAGCAGGTGCAATGGCCGGGACATGGCGTCGGCGACAACCAGCCCTACCAGTACCTCGACCGCGAATACATGAAGGCGGAGGAATACGACGACTTCATCTTCGACCCGACGGGCTACTACCTGCACACCTACCTGCCGCGCATCGCCGCGGCGTTCGAGGGCTTCGAAGAGCTGCCGCACTTTCCGGGTCTGCATTATTTCCGGCTGGTCGCCGGTATCCGGCCTTTCGCCCGCCCGCGCGTCCGCAAGGCACTCGAGCAGGTCACCCGGGCGGCGGAGGAGGTCGAGACGTACGTCAATCACTGTCTTGCATTCGAGCGGCGCATGGCCGAGCTGGGCTACCCGCCGACGAACGGCGTGACCTCCGTCTCGCCCTACGATTTCATCGCTGACTATTTCCGTGGCGCGCGCGGCATCATGACCGACCTGTTCCGCCACAAGGACAAGCTCCTCGCCGCCCTCGACAAGGCGCAGGTCTTTCTGCTCCGGCACACGATCGCCGCGGCCCGCTCGTCCGGCAATCCCGTGGTGCTCATTCCGGTTCACTGGGCGCCCGACGCCTTCATGTCGGATGCACAGTTCCGCACCTTCTGGTGGCCACCCTTCCGCAAGATGATGCTCGGCATGATCGAGGCCGGGCTGGTGCCGATGCCGTTGTGGGAGGCGGACTGCACCAAGCGACTCGAGATCATCCGCGACATTCCGCCCGCGAGCTGCATCTACTGGTTCGAGCGCACCGACATGGTCAAGGTAAACCAGGTGCTGGGCGACATCGTGGCGCTGCGCGGCAATCTCGGCGCCTCCCTCATGACCACCGGGAAACCCGGGGACGTCGACGCCGCCGTGAAGCATCTCGCACAGGATGTGTTCCACAAGGGCGGCAAGCTCATTCTCGACTGCGCCTTCGGCATCCCCGACGAAACGCCGGTCGAGAACGTGCGCGCGATGTTCGCCGCCGCCCGCAAGTACGCGGGCTGAGGGAGGAGCCGATGCCGTTCGCCCGCGGCTTCGACGTGATCCGCAACGTTCGTGCAGCGCAGCCGGCG
>DATIEU010000573.1:0-3936 GCA_035455565.1 Steroidobacteraceae bacterium
TGACCAGGAGCGGCACGTGGTGATGCTCGTCGGGGTTCGCGACGCCGAAGCGCACGGTCACGACGTCGAGAAAAGGTGGTTGCGACAATTTCACGCCGCGTGCTTTGAAATACTCGGCCACGTGAAACTCGAGCTGCCAGACGCCGGCGGTGAAGTCGTTGCCTTCGAGGAGCGCACCATCCGGCCGGCCGTCACGATTCGTTTTTGTTGTCAACACGGGGCGGCGCGCCGCACCGTCGAGCGTCGCGACGTCGATTCTCATGCCGCTCGCCGGTGAGCCGCTCACCAGGTCGAGCACGTGCGTGGTCAGGCGACCCATAAAATGGCTGGATTGTAGCCAATTCGCCCGGTGCGGGCTAAGTTCGCAGGATATCGAGGATGGGCGCCATCTCCGTCTTGCCCGCTGCGATCTCCTCGAACGTGAGTCCCGCGAGCTCGTGCGGAAAGACGATCCACTTGTCGGTCTCGTGCAGGTAGTAGTCCGGCGTGAGCTTGGTCTGGTTGTTGGCGGGCTTGTACCAGGGAGTCGCGATCCTGACGTTGCCGGGCATGTTGAGCCGCATCTTGCTCTTGAGCTCGGCGAGGAGCGCTTCGATGCTGTGCCCCGAATCGAACACGTCATCGACCACGAGGAGCGTGTCATCGGCGTTCGCCTCCTCGATGATGTAGTGCAGGCCGTGCACGCGGATTGACCTGGCACGCTCGCCAATGCCGACATACGCGGAGGTGCGCACCGCAATGTGATCCGTGTTGACGCCGACGTACTCGAAGTATTCCTGGATGGCGATGCCGACCGGCGTGCCGCCGCGCCAGATGCCGACGATGAAATCCGGCACAAAGCCGCTATTGTAAATTTTTGCCGCGAGCCGGAAGGAATCCTGCAATAGACTGCTGGCGGTAATGTATACCTTATCCATGTGCTGCCTTGTGGACCCCGGAAGATGAGCGCCAAAGCGGACGACGGTTATAAGCCCAAGGTGCGCAGGGCACAAGATCTGCTCTGGTCGCTGCGCAAGGATGTATCGGTCACCGATTGCTCCGGCCAGTTGATCCTTCCCGGCTTCATGCGCGGCTTTGGAGGTCCTGAATGAGCGGACCATTGTGGGGCGGCATACTGCTGGCCTTGGTGATCGTCCAGATCCTGGTGATCTGGTCCATCCGTCGCCACCGCGACCCCTCTCTGCAGGTCGAGTGCGACTCCCCGATCGATGAGCTCATGCCCAGCCTGTCAGGCCTGACGCTGGGCACGGCCGTGGCAGGCAACCAGGTCGAGGTGCTCGAGAACGGCGCCTTCTTCGACGTGCTCATCGCGCGCATCCGTGCAGCCCGCCACTCTGTGCATTTCGAGACCTTCCTGTGGAAGGACGGACAGCTGGGTCGACGCCTGGCCGATGCGCTGATCGACCGCGCCCGGGCCGGCGTGCAGGTGCGCGTGATGCTCGACGCTCAGGGCTCGAACAAGGTGGGCAAGGAAGTCGTGGAGCGGATGTGCAGCGCCGGCTGCCGGGTTGCGCTCTTCCACAAGACAAGGTTGCGCAACATCGGTGTACTGAACGACCGCGACCATCGCAAGATGGCGATCATCGACGGCAAGGAAGCCTTCGTCGGCGGGCACTGTATCGTGGACGAATGGCTCGGCAACGCCGAAGACGGGCAGCACTACGCTGATGTCAGCGTCCACCTGCACGGGCCGATCGTCCACAGCCTGCAGGGCGCCTTCAGTGAGAACTGGGCCGGCGAGACCGGCGAGCTGTTCTGCGGCGAGGAGGTTTTTCCGGAGCTCGAGCCGGCCGGTGACGTGCGGATCCATGCGGTTTTTGCCAAGCCGGAGAACTCCGCGCCAACCGTAAAGATCCTGCATCACACCGCCATTTGCGTCGCGCGCAAGCGCATCTGGATCCAGAACCCCTACTTCATTCCCGAGCCTGATGCCATCGATGCTTTCGGCGATGCCGTCAAGCGTGGCGCGGACGTGCGGGTATTGATGCCTTCCACCAGCGGCTCGGACAATCCGATGGTGCAGCATGCCGGGCACCGCAACTTCGAGAAGCTTTTGAGGTGCGGCGTGCGGCTGTTCGAGTATCCGCACACGCTGCTGCACCAGAAGATCATGACCGTCGACGGCGTCTGGAGCGCGATCGGTTCGAGCAACTTCGACGACCGCAGCTTCGAGACCAACGATGAGATCAGCCTTTCGATCGCCGACGAAGCACTAGCCACACGCCTCGACGCAGTCTTTGAAAAATACGTCCAGCGCGCCCGTGAGGTCGACCTGGAACGCTGGATTCGGCGCAGCTGGTGGCACAAGCTGCAGGACAATGCCTTCTATCTTCTGAACGAACTGCTGTAGCCCTTCGCGTTTCTGCCCTTTTCGCCTTTCTGCCCTTATAGACCGGGAGGAGCGCTCGTCACGATATTGAGATGAGTAGCGATGTCGGTGCCAGGATCCACCTTCACGCCGCCGTTGTCCCGGCACGTGCTGGCGCTCGTCGCGCCTTCGGCGCCGTGGTGGATGAAGCAAAACCTGTCGACCGCCGTAAGCTCCAGTAAGTAGCCGTCTGCGATGGCGCCCAGTGCCGGCATGCTTCCCAGCCAATGGAAATGGGAGAAGGCGCCCGGCTGAGGAATCTGTGCGCGCTCAACCAGAAACACCGGATGATCGTCTCCGACTTGATACAAGAACTGCGCGCGAACCGGTTTGCCCTCTAATCTCCAACCGACGGTGCAGTCCGATGTAGCCGCGTTGCAGTCGACGTGTGTCGCCACGCGATAGTGATCTCTCGTGACGACGCCGGTGAACTCGACATAGAAGAAGCCAAACAGGTTCCGATCCCGCGTCTGACGGGTCTGTTGGTGGCCATCAATCTCATTCTGGAAGAGGAAATTGAACGGCGGTGCGTGATTGCGCCATGGATAGAGATCCGCCGCGGTAGCTACACCAATGCCCGAAAGAAACAGGGTCGCAGTTGCCGAGAGTGCGATGAGCTTGGTCATGACCGCCTCCTTGTTGCCAGCTCGGATCGAGATCCAATGAAAACTGTCGTGCCCGCGGACGGAGCAAGGGGCTCGCGCGGCCAGACAGTGGATCGGGATGGCCCGATTCTAGCCCTCTCCACCCGTGGTGTCTTGCACGCAGCAAGGCTGTGTCGACGTCAACCCGGCACCATTCCATACAGCTGCCGCATCGCGTAGCCGGCCACATAAGCAAGCACGGCGGCGCAGCCGCCGATCAACAGGGTCTCGATGCCCGACCCCAGCAGCGAGCGGCGCAGCACACGCCCCTTCAGCAGCCCGACGCCCAGGAACGCTGCAGCCGTAATCGCGATGCTGATGCTGAATCCCCGCGCCACTTCCCACGGCGCGACGAGGAAGGGCAACAGTGGCAGCAGTCCGACCAGGGCGAAGGCTACGAACGTGGCCAGGCCTGCGCGCAGCGGATTGCGTCCGATGAGTTGCAGTCCGTGCTCCTCGGTGAGCATGGTCTCGATCCAGACCTGCCGGTTGGCGGTGATCACAGCCACCACCTGGTCCAGCATCTCGCCGCTGAATCCTTTGCCGGCAAAAATCTGGCGGATCTCCTCGCGCTCGCCCTCTGGCACCTGTTCGATGTGCCTCTCTTCCTGGCGGCGGATGCGCTCGACGTCTTCGCGTTCGCTCTTCGCGGCGAGATAGTTGCTGGCGGCCATGCTGAAGCCGTCGGCGAGCAGATTCGCTGCGCCCAACACGATCACTGCCACGCCTGGAAGTCCGCCACCGACTGCTCCGGCCACTACGGCGAAGGTCGTCACGCCGCCATCGATGGCCCCCAGGACCGCATCCGGCAGGTAACCGCGGTCGGGCGGCCGGCCGATTCTCTGCTGGATGGCTTCCGGAGAATGACCATGCTCGAGCGTCGATAATTCGCGTTGCCCGGTCATCACGTAGCCCGCTCCTTTG
>DATIEU010000574.1:0-2438 GCA_035455565.1 Steroidobacteraceae bacterium
GACAACATCGGCGTGTTCGACCGCAGCGCGACGCTGCCGACCGGCGGTCACATCGATCAGTCGGACGGCACCAGCTGGATGGCGATGTACGCGCTCAATCTCATGCGCATCGCGCTCGAGCTCGCCCAGCACAACCACGTGTACGAGGACATCGCCACCAAGTTCTTCGAGCACTTCCTGCACATCGCCGAGGCGATGGCCAGCCGCTGCCACGATGGCAGCGGGCTGTGGGACGACACCGACAAGTTCTTTTACGACGTACTACACCTGCCAGCAGGTCAGCACGTGCCGCTCAAAGTGCGCTCGATGGTGGGTCTCATTCCGCTGTTCGCGGTGGAGACGCTCGAGCCCGAGCTGCTCACGAAGGTGCCGGAATTCGCGCGGCGTCTGGAATGGTTCCTGAACTATCGCCCCGATCTGGCCGCGCTGGTCTCGCACTGGAACGAGAAGGGGCGCGGGCAGCGGCGGCTGCTGTCGTTGTTGCGCGGTCATCGCATGAAGCGGCTGCTGAGACGCATGCTCGATGAAACCGAGTTCCTGTCGCCCTATGGCGTGCGTGCCCTGTCTCGCGTGCACGCCGAGCAGCCCTACACGTTCCGCGTCGATGGCACGGTTCTCACGGTGCGCTATCAGCCCGCGGAGTCCGATTCGGGGCTGTTCGGCGGCAACTCGAACTGGCGCGGACCGATCTGGTTCCCGGTGAACTACCTGCTGATCGAATCGCTGCAGAAGTTCCACCACTATTACGGCGAGGAGTTCCGCATCGAGTGCCCGACGGGTTCTGGCGTGTACCTGTCGATCGAGGAGGTCGCCGCCGAGCTGTCGCGGCGCCTGACGCGAATCTTCCTGAAGGACGCCCAGGGTGCGAGGCCCCTGTTCGCTCATCACCCACGGCTGCAGAGCGATCCGCATTTCCGCGACTACGTGTTGTTCTACGAGTACTTCCACGGTGACAGCGGTCGCGGCGTCGGCGCCTCGCATCAGACGGGCTGGACGGGACTGGTAGCGAAGCTGCTGATGCCGCGTCGGCGCGACGCCGAGGTTGCGATCGACGTTCCGAAAGGCGTCACGGCATCTGCGCGCACGCCGAGCTCCGAGCCCTTTTCAATAACCGCAAGTCGATAACCACTCCTTTCACCGAGGCCCTCCATGGATACACCCGTACGTTACGATCACCTGCCGCAACCCGTCATGCCCCGCTGCCCCGCCCAAAAGCTCCTGGGGGGGCAGACGGCACTGGTGACCGGTGCGAGCTCTGGCATCGGCAGGGCAATAGCTCTGGCGCTGGGCGAGGCGGGCGCCAATGTCGTTGTGAACTTCGTGTCCGGCGAGGATGCGGCGCAGGCGCTCGCGCACCAGATCAGGCAAGGCGATGGCCGCGCCCTTGCACTGCAGGCCGACGTCTCGAGCGAGCAGCAGGTGCAGGGAATGTTTGGGCGCGCGATCGAGGAGTTCGGCACCGTCGACATCCTCGTCAACAACGCCGGGCTCCAGCAGGACGCGCCGTTCGATGAGCTCACGCTGACGCAGTGGAACAAGGTTCTGGCGGTGAACCTCACAGGGCAGTTCCTGTGCGCGCGTGAGGCGGTGCGCGAGTTCAAACGCCGCGGTGTGCGGCCCGAGATCTCCTGCTCCGCGGGCAAGATCATCTGCGTGAGCTCGGTGCATGAAGTCATTCCCTGGGCGGGTCACGTCAACTACGCGACTTCGAAGGGCGGCGTGATGCTGATGATGAAGAGCATCGCTCAGGAAGTGGCGCCATATCGCATCCGCGTGAACAGCATCTGCCCGGGCGCGATTCGCACACCGATCAACATGCAGGCCTGGGACACGCCGGCGGCCTACAACGAGCTTCTGAAGCTCATTCCCTACAAGCGTATCGGGGAGCCGGAGGAGATCGGCCGCGCGGCCGTGTGGCTCGCGTCCGACTACGCCGACTACGTGCACGGCATCAGCCTGTTCATCGATGGCGGCATGACCCTTTACCCGGGCTTTGAGACCGGAGGCTGAGGCCATGTCGTTACCGGGCACGCTCGACGTGCATCGACCGCGCATGCGCGGCAGCGACATGACATCGCCGGAAGGTCGAACGATGACCATTTCAGCGGCGCTGCGCGCGCACTGGCCCGAGTACCTCATCGAGGGCTGGGCCCTCGGCACGTTCATGCTCTCGGCGTGTCTGTTTGCAACGCTCTTCGATTACCCGAACTCGAGCGTGCACCGGCTGCTGGCGGACGCCGATCTGCGCCGGGTCCTGACCGGGATCGCGATGGGCCTGACTGCGATTGCCATCATCTATTCACCGTTCGGGCAGCGCTCGGGAGCCCACATGAATCCGGCCGTTACGCTGGCGTTCCTGCGGCTCGGCAAGGTCGCACGCTGGGATGCCATGTTTTACATCCTCGCGCAGTTCGTCGGCGGGACTCTCGGGGTGCTCG
>DATIEU010000575.1:0-4242 GCA_035455565.1 Steroidobacteraceae bacterium
CAGGAGCTCGCGGCGTCCGAGCAGCGAGAAGCTCGGCAGGCGGCGCTCGATCAGCTTCTGCGCCAGCTCCTGCATGTCGCTCTCCTTGAGACGCATCAGCGGTGCCACGTACACGGCATCCGTACCGGCGGGTAACGCAGACAGGGCTTCGTCCACGGAGGTCGTCACCGGCACCAGCGTTGCTTTCACGCCGAGCTCGCTCGCCAGGCGCTGGGCCTTCATGTCGAGCTCGGGCATCGTCTCGAGCGGCAGACGATCGATGAGGACCGCGACATGACGGAAGCGCACCACGCGCTGGAACAGGCGAATTTCGTCTGCGACACCCTGGAAGCTCGCGACATAGACGAAATTGTGACGGCCGCTGCTCCCATTCTTGAGCGGATAGCCCTGCAACACCGGATCGGTGACGATGGGCGCGATCACGGGTTTTGTCAGCGATTCGCGATGCGCCGCTTCGTACGAGGAGACGAGGCCGAGCGCCAGCACGATGTCGACTTCCGGATCGGCCAGCAGCCGGTCGAGCGCCGCACGGATGCCCTCGCGCGTCCAGCCGCCTTCCAGGCGTTTCTCGTCCGGGATCCGGATGTCCAGGGCTGTGCCCAGCACGTTGCGTGCTTCGGCCAGGATGAAGTCCCGCCGCAGCATGGCCCGTTCCTGCGGTCCGTCCGAAACGATCCCGATGGTCACTGAAGTGGCAGCGGCCGTTGCGGCGCCGGGCGCCAGGATCACTGTCGCGACCAGCGCCAGCAGAATTGTGCGCCTCATGAAAGTCACTCCCTCACTGGGTCTCGAATCGCATCGACAGGTCGACGGCCCGCACGTGCTTGGTCAGCGAGCCGACCGAGATGACATCGACGCCGGTGAGCGCGATCGCGCGCACGTTGTCTAGCTGAATGCCCCCCGAGGCCTCGAGCTTCACGGGCCGACCGTGCGCACGGTTGAGAGCGACGGCGGCGCGCAGGTCCTCGAGGCTGAAGTCATCGAGCAGAATCATGTCGGGCCGTGCTGCGAGCGCTTCGGCGAGCCCGGCGAGATCCTCGACCTCGACTTCGACCGTCACTTTCGTCAAGCCGCGCGCCGCGCGGATGGCCGCGGTGATCGAGCCTGCGGCGGCGATGTGATTTTCCTTGATCAGGACGGCATCGAAGAGGCCGGTGCGATGATTGCGCCCGCCGCCCACGCGTGTCGCGTATTTCTGCGCGGTGCGTAGCCCCGGCAGCGTCTTGCGCGTATCGAGGATCTCGCAGGCCGTGCCCGCGACGGCCTCGACGAAGCCCCGCGTCACGGTGGCGGTGGCCGACAACGTCTGCAGGAAGTTGAGCGCGGTACGTTCGCCCGTGAGGATGGCGCGTGCCGGGCCCGACAGGCGGCAGAGCAATGCGCCGGGCGCGAGCTTCGCACCTTCGTCCGCCTGCCAATCGATGCGCACCTCGCGACTGAGCTGGCGAAAGGTGGCATCGAACCAGGGCCGCCCGCACAGCACCGCGCTCTCGCGCGTGATGACGGTGGCGCGCGCGCTGCGGTCGGCGGGCACGAGGGCGGCGGTTATGTCGCCGGTGCCGACGTCCTCCGCCAGGGCACGCGTGACCTGGTCCACGAGATCGCTGGGAGTATCGATCATCGGTGTGTCTGGCCCCTGAGAAGCGAAACCCGGCCTCGGGGCCGGGTTTCAGTGTAAGCGAATGCTGCCGGAGCTAGAACGGCAGGCCGTGCGACTGGGACCCCATGCACAGGAGCATCGGAATCGACAGGATGAAGTTAGTGCGCGAGGCGTAGAGCGCGGTCTTGCGCGCCTGTGCCTTCTGCTCGTCGGTGGCGGGGACGAGCCCGAGAATCTTCTTCTGGTTCGGCCAGATCAGCACCCAGACGTTGAACAGCATGATGGTGCCGAGCCACGCGCCGATGCCGATCACCTGCACACCCTCGCGCAGCATGAACGCATCGTCGAACGTGCCCGAGCGCGCCAGGAACCACGCTCCCGTCAGCCAGGTTGCCACAGCCGCCCAGCGGAACCAGAACAACGCGCGCGGCGCCACGTACTTGGTTATGCCGGCGCCGCCGGGTCCGCCCTTGTCAGCCGCGGCCGCCGCGAGGGCCGGAATCTGCGCCACGTTGAAGTAGTACAACAACCCGATCCACATGACGCCCGACATGATGTGCAGCCAGCGGGCGAGCGACAGCTCGTTGAACGTGTAACCGGGCATGATGACCAGCACGACGATGGCGAGGACCACGCCCGTGATGATCGCTGCGGGCACCGAGTTGAGTGGGTTCATGCAGGCTTTCCCCCTGTTGTTTTCGAGGTAACCCCCTGAGCGGTTTGAAGAATAGGCGACGACCCCACATAATTCAACGCTCAAGCGCATGATCGATCCCGGGCCCTTGTCACCCTGCATCAAGCTCTGCACGCTCGATCGCGAAGGCTTCTGCCTCGGCTGCCATCGCAGCATCGACGAGATCGCGCGCTGGAGCGCGATGTCGGCGGCAGAACGCCGGGTGGTGCTCGAGGCGGTGGAGCGGCGCCGGCGCATGAAGACCGGCACGGGCATCGCGAACGAGTGAGCGCGATGGGGCGTCCAAGCGGAAGGGTTTCAGACGAACACAGGTAGTTGGAGAAAATCAGGTGTCAGACGTTGTCGACAGAATCAAGCAGCAAATCGCGGCGCATCCGGTGGTGCTCTTCATGAAGGGCACGCCCGACTTTCCGCAATGCGGCTTTTCGGCGCAGACCGTGGCGGCGCTGCGCGCGTGTGGCGCGGAGTTCGCGCACGTCAACATTTTCGAGGACCCGGAGCTGCGCGAGGCGCTCAAGGGCTATTCGCGGTGGCCCACCTATCCGCAGCTCTACGTCAAGGGCGAGCTGCTCGGCGGTTGCGACATCGCGCTCGAGATGTACCGCAGCGGCGAGCTGCGCAAGCTCCTGCAGGACGCCGGGGCCGCCAGCTGAGCGAAGGGCAACTCTGTGCAGAGTTGCCCTACGAGCCGGCGGGACCCGTCTCGAACGGCGGGCCGCCCTCGATATCGGCAAAGTTGATGTTGAGCTCGGCGATGCGCCGCGCGGCGACGTCGTAGATCGGCTTGAACTGGTTGCAGACGTAGCAGAAGAGCTCGGCGCAGCGCTCCGCATCGTAGGCCGCGGAGTGCGCCGACGCTGCATCCCACTCGAGACCCGCCGCCGCGAGCGCGCGCGCCATCACGGTCTGTCCGAGCGCGATACCGGCAAGCGTCGCGGTATCGAAGCTCGAGAACGGATGGAACGGGTTGCGCTTGATCTCGGTGCGCGCGACGGCCGCGTTGAGGAAGCTCAGGTCGAAGAACGAGTTGTGGCCTACGAGGATCGCGCGCCGACAGCCATTGTCCGCCACCGCGTGGCGCACTTCGCGGAAGATGCGCTGCAGCGCGTCTTTCTCGGGGATCGCCGGCCGCAGCGGGTGGTAGGGCTTGATGCCCGTCACTTCGAGCGATGCCGGATCGAGCCGCGAGCCCTCGAAGGGGACCACGTGGTAGCGATGAGTCTCGCCGCGCTTGAAGGAACCGTCGCCCTGGATCTCGATCAGCACTGCCGCGATTTCGAGCAGGGCATCCGTGGCTGAATTGAAACCGCCGCTTTCGATGTCGATCACCACCGGCAGGAAGCCCCGGAAGCGCGCCGCCATCGGCGGAATGAAGCTCTCCTCTTCCATGCTCAGGACGCGAGCCGCCAGGCGATCGCGTCGCCGGCCCGCAACGGCACCAGGGTTTCGGTGCCGAAGGCGTAGTGCGACGGTGCGCGCCAGCTTTCCTTGACGAGCGTGATGCTCCCGGCGTTGCGCGGCAGTCCGTAGAAGTCCGCGCCGAACTCGCTCGCGAAACCCGGCAGCCGCCCGAGCGCGCCGGCGGCCTCGAAGGCTTCCGCGTACAACTCGATCGCGGCATGCGCCGAGAAGATTCCGGCGCAGCCGCAGGCGCTTTCCTTGGCGCTGCGCGCGTGCGGCGCACTGTCCGTGCCCAGGAAGAACTTCGGATCGCCGCTCACCGCCGCCTGCACCAGCGCCTCGCGATCGGTCTCTTCTTTCAGCACCGGGAGGCAGTAGTGATGCGGCCGCATCCCGCCCGCGAACAGCGCGTTGCGATTGAGCAGCAGGTGTTGCGGCGTGATGGTGGCCGCGACCCCGGCGCGAGCGTCACGCACGAACTCGGCACCCGCGCGCGTGGTGATGTGTTCGAGCACGACCTTGAGACCTGCGAAGCGCGCCACGAGCG
>DATIEU010000576.1:0-3880 GCA_035455565.1 Steroidobacteraceae bacterium
CGACGGCTGCCACAAGAAACCCAGCCGGTAGCTGTTGTTGTCGACTTCGCCGGGATTGCCAGTGTAGTCGCCCGTGATGGCGTCGTAGTAGTGATCGCGCTCGTAGTGTCGGTAAGCGAGGCGCAGCGCCGCCGTTTCACCGACCGGAATGTTGACGATGCCGGTGCCCTCCATGGCCTCGTAGTTGCCGTATCCCAGTTCGACGCTGCCGTCGAGCTCGCCGAGCTTCGGATCGTTGGTGTTGATGAATACCGCGCCACCGGCCGCGTTCTTGCCGACGAAGGTGCCCTGCGGACCCCGATAGACCTCGATCGAGTCCATGTCGAAATAGGGCTCGTTCTGGAAGTAGCCGGCGAGTGTCGGTGTGCCGTCGCGGTAGATCACAACGCCTGAGGGCACGTCGATGTCGACCTGGCTGCGACCCAGGCCGCGGATGTTGAACACGTTCGCGGATCCGTATTGAGTGACGGTGACGGCGGGCGCGGCGTACTGAAGTGCAAAGAGATCGACGACGCCCTTACTCTCGAGCAGGTCCTGTGGCAGCACCGTGGCGGAGACGCTGGTCTTCAGCACGTCCTCGCTGCGCCGCTTGGCCGTGACGGTGATTTCCTCCAGCGCTTCGTCGTCCTGTGCCCGTGCGTCCACGCATACGAGCGCAGTTGCGCAAGAGATCGCCAGGATGGAAACGCGACTCCAGAGCGAATTAGCGACGTTCATTTGAAGTCCCCCAGATCTGAAATCCCAGCAAGTGCGACCGTTTCTGGACGGCTCTGACGGCGATACTAACATGTTAGCTAAAGCCGATTCAAAGCATGGCGGAGGCGCCAGACAGGCCCAAGAGGTCCATGGTGGGAGGCGCGACTGAGATCGGGCTCATCGAACGTCGCATTTGCACCACCCGCGGCAAGCAGGCTTCCACCGACGCAATGCCCGGCAAGGCTGACCAAAAGCGGGGAAAAGTGGCCCTCAGGAACCGCCTGGTGATCCGCCCCGAGGCAGCCGGCGCGCCGCGCATACAGTAGGTCCGGTCAGGACGCGCGTACGCGGGCGCGCCGTGGGGCGGTCCACTCACGTCTTCAGAATCGCAATGTCCTTCAAAACTAACATGTTAGGATGCCGCTGTGTTCTGAGCGGGCATGGACGCTAAGATTAGGCGGGATGAGCAAAACTGTGCCGGTCAGCGACTCCGCTGAGCATTCGAAAGCCGAGCGCGTCTATCGCGAACTGCGTCGCCGCATCCGCGGGCTGGAACTTCAGCCCGGCTCGCGGCTGCAGAAGAACGACATCGCGGTCGAGTTCGGCGTGTCCCGCGCGCCGGTGAGCGAGGCGATCGCCTGGCTCGCTGAAGAAGGACTCGTCGATGTCTACCCGCAGAGCGGCAGCTTCGTCGCGCCGATTCGCCCCGAGGACGTGCGCGAGGCGCTGCTGATCCGCACCGGGCTCGAAGTCGAGGCGGTGCGGCGCGTGACGCAGATTGCCGACCCGCAGCTTCTCAAGCGGCTCGACGACAATCTCGAGGCGCAGTCGGCCGCCGTGCGCAAGAACGACATGGCGCTGCTCGACGATCTCGACGAGGCTTTCCACGGCATCATCATCGGGGCACTCGAGTCGCCGCGGGCGCAGCGCCTGCTCGATTCCGCACGCGCCTTGCTCGATCGCCCGCGCTTTCATGCGCTTCCCGAAGACGGGCGTCCCTCTGCGACCGTCGCCGAGCATCGGCGCATCGCTGATGCGATCCGCACCGGCGATCCCGAGCTCGCAGGCGCCGCGATGCGCGTGCACATCGCGATGGTTGCGCGTGCCATCGAGCGCGACAGTGCACAAACCGAATCTCAATCGAGGTTGAAGAGCGTCAAGTGAAGGTCACCGGCGTCAAGGTGACCCCTTATGCCTGCACGCCGGAGCGCGCACCGAGCGGGAGACTCGCCGCGAACGGCTGCGTCGTGGAGCTCGAGACCGATTCCGATCTCACCGGCATCGCCATCGGCGTCGACGGCGCACGCGCGCAGATCGAGCGCCTGGTCGAAGGGTTGCTGGTGGGCGCCGATCCGCGCGGCGTGACCGGCATCTGGCGACGCATGGCGGACGTGCAGGCGGCGCGCCGGCGCGAGGGTCTGCTCAACACCAGCATCGCAGTCCTCGACATGGCGCTCTGGGATCTCAAGGCGAAAGCGAATGGTGAGCCGTTATGGAAGACGCTCGGTGGCACACGCCCACGCGCCAACGCGCACGCGGCCGGCATCGACATGAGCGCCAGCGAAACCGAGCTGGCGCAGTGGTATGAGGCGATGGCGCGCGAACACGGCCTGCGCGGCGCGAAGCTCCAGGTGGGTCTCGACGAAGACGCCGATCTCGAGCGACTCGATATCATGTGGGACGCGCTTCAGTCCGCCACCGAGGCGCCGGTGCTGATCGTCGATGCGGAGCAGGGCTGGACGCCGAAGCAGGCGATCCGGCGGCTCCGCGACATGGAGAAGGATTTCGATGTCGCATGGGCGGAAGGCGCCACGCGCAGCTGGGATTTCCCGGGCCTCAAGCAGATCTCGGATGCCATCCGCGGCGCCGTCTGTGTCGGCGAAGACCTCGCGACCGTCGGTGAATTCCTGCCGCACTTTCACCACCGTTCCGCGGATGTGATCCAGATCGACGTGGGTGCGGTGGGCTTCACCGGCGCTCTGGAACTCGCGGATGCGGCTTACGGCTTCGAGCTTCCCGCTACGCTGTGCGAAGCGCCGGGCAACATTCACGCGCACCTCGCCGGCGTGATGCCGTATTTCATGAGCCTCGAAGTCGTCGATCCGATGCCGTCGACGCCGATCTATACCAGCGACGTCCGCATCGAGGACGGCTGGGCGGTGGCGGGCGATGCGGTGGGCAATGGACTCACCGTCGATCGCAGGGCGTTGCAGAAATTCGCTGCGCGGACACTGAAATGAAAATCACCGGCTACCGCGTCGAACAGTACCTGATGAAGATGGACCGCCTGGTGGGCGATGCCAACGCCCCTGGCGGCGTCGAGATGCTGCCGGGGTCGATCCTCTACCTCGAGACGGACGAAAACGTCACCGGCATTTCGTTGGGTTACGGCGGCGGGATCGAGGGCTTGTTTGGGGCCATCGAGGGAGAGGACCCGCGCGAAGTGGTGGCGCTCTGGATCCGGATGAACGACTGGCTGCACAAGGGCGGCAACGAAGGCGCCGCGAGCGCAGCTTTGAGTGCGATCGATGTCGCGCTCTGGGACATCAAGGCCAAGGCGGTGGCAGAACCGCTGTGGCGCACGCTCGGCGCCCGGGAAGGCCGGGTGAAGGCTTATGCGAGCGGGCTCGACTACTGCCTGTCGGACCAGGAGCTCTTCGCCTTCTACCGGCGCATGGCGGAGCAGGGCATCGACAGCGGCAAACTGAAAGTGGGCCTCGACCTCGAAGCGGACCTGCGTCGTCTCGGCATCATGCGCGAGGCCCTGAGCGTCGCCTCGTCCCGACCGGGCCTCATGATCGACGCCAACGAGTACTGGTCGCCCAAGCAGGCGGTGCGCTACGTGAGCCAGCTCGAGGAGCGCTTCGATCTCGTGTGGGTGGAGGAACCCGCGCGCCGCTGGGATTACGACGGCCTTCGCCTGGTGTCGCAGCAAGTGCGCGCCGCGGTCGCGAGCGGTGAAAACCTGCACAACCTCGCCGACATCTATCCGCTCATCGCGCATCGTGCGGTCGATCTGATCAACGTATGGACCGGACAATCCGGCGTCACGGGCCTGCGGCAGATCGCGCACATGGCGCACGCGCATGGGCTGCAGGTGACGATGATGAACGCGCAGGCCAACTACATGGCGCAGATCGCGGCGGCGCTGCCCAACCACACCATGATGGAAGTCGTCGATCCC
>DATIEU010000577.1:0-22786 GCA_035455565.1 Steroidobacteraceae bacterium
CCGAGGTGTAGTCAGGATACGGCGGAGTGTTGATCAACGGTTTCCACCCGGTGTCGCCGACGGTTTGCGGGTTGGTGTCGTTGTCTCCCTCCCGAATCGCCGTCAACGGCCGCCAGAAGTTGTAAAACCTCTTGCTGTCCCACGCCGTGATGACCGCATCGGCGGTCGCAATGTTCGCCAGGGCGAACAGTCGGGCACTGTCACCGGTGCGGTGCAAGTGCGCCGTAGCGATGGCACGCAACGCCCGGTTCCACTGCGCGAGGAAATTCTCGCTGTAGAAATAGGCGATGTCCGTCTGCTCGGGCGTGCGCACCGTGCTGTCGAACCTGCCTAGCACCTTCACTTCGTTGTAGTGCCTGCGATAGCGCTCGCTCGTCAACGCCGGCGGCGGCGGGGCGCGAAAGCGCGTCCCAGCCGTGAGCGTGAACGGATCGAGAGCTCCCATCCACGGCGCCGTCATCGGCGAGAAGGGCGGCGGGGGTCCGGGCGGATTGCCGATGAAGGAATCCGTCGGTCGCCACTGCCCCGGCTCGTTGCCGCCGTTGAAGTCCGGCGGCGGCGGATTCGGTGCCTTGCGTGCGAGGGGCAGAATGCCCGCCGCGACCTTCTGTCCCACGAGCAGGCCCGGATCACCGTTCAGGCCATTGTTCGCGAGATAGTTGAAGTAGGCGGTATCCATGGCCATCTGCTGCGCGGGATAAAGGCCGACGAGCACGTCGTGCGCGGCTGCGGCGACTGCCGCCGCGCGCCGTCCCTTCGCGCCCTTGACCTCGACGTGATAAGGCTCGAACCGCCGATCGAGCGCCTGCACCGCATCGTGCACGGCGATTTGGACCAGCGCCGAATCGAGAGCGCCCGGCGGGCCCGGGCGACCAGTCGCGATGGCTGGTTGTGCGATCTCGTTCCAATCCGTTACCGGATCGGCGCCAACAGGTGCGGACCAGCTCCACGATCCGCACAGGATCAGGGCCGCGAGGCCATGTAGTTTCCTCATGGTGGTTTCCTCCCAGTCTTTCTGCGTGCGGCGGAGAGCCGCTGTTGTCTGCGCCCGCCGTGAGATGCGCTGCAGGCGTGTTGTCATGAGGCTCTGGATCGCGGGGCAAACCGTCGGCCGGAGAATGGCCGCGCGCAATTTACCTTCTCAGTGCCTCATACGCCGATGCTGGAGCGCGTGTCCAATCCAGGTCTGTCAACTTGTTGTCACAGAACGCGTCGCGAAGCGGACAACGAGGTTAGCGACGCCAAGTGCTGCACTGACACAAATGGCACGGTCAATGCTTCAACAGGGTATGGCCAGCAGACCTGTCACGAAGCGTGCCCGCCCCATCGGCGCTGCGGAGATCTTCGCGACGATCGGCATTCTCGTCACGGCGGTGTCGTTTATGGGTTTCATGGGCAATCGCGCGGATCGTTCCGAAGTACAGCGCGCGAGTGTCGCCACCCGAAGTGCGCTAGTGGTCCCGGCAGCGGACAGTGAACGTGAGGGCACCGGCCAGGACGCGAATCGGGAAGTCGACGCGAAGGCGGTCGCCCTCACCGATGCCTCGCGGTAAGCGCCGGTAGCTGCCTAACGGACATCGGACTCCAGCCTGGGCTCGCCGCACGGCGCGCCCGGGCTCGGGCCGTTGGAGAAAATTCTTCCCCGTGATGCAAACGATACCGCGCGCTTCTCATCCTTTTCTCAGCGCCTGCCATAGGGATGCCCTCGTCCTTCAGAACGTCACGCCTGATGCGTCTACGTCCACGGCCTGCGAATCGTGAGCGGCTGGCATGTTTCCTGCTGGATTTTCGCCATTGCCCTCTTTGCCAGGAGGCCTTGTCATGAACTCGTCACGCTCACTTCGCAGCTTTCTTGAATCCGCCGCACTCGCACTGGCCCTGACGCTCACCATGGCCAGCGGTTCGGATGCCGAAATCAACCGCCTGGCAGCGGCCCAGGACACGCCGCCCTCCGGCGGTCAGCCACAGGTCGACCAGGCCACCGGCCAGAAGGGCGAGCGCATCGCTGCGCAAACGCTCACTGACAACGATCGCAAGTTCATCGAAACCGCACTGAAGGGCGGCACGGCCGAGGTGCAGGAGGCGAAGCTGGCGCAGGAGAAGGCCGTCAACAAGGACGTAAAGACAGCGGCCGCGGACCTGGAGCGCGATCACGCCAAGGCCAACGGTGAGCTGAAGAAGATCGCCTCGAGCAACGGTGTGACCGTGAAGGAAGAACCGCCGCCCGATCGCAAGGCGCTCTACGAACGGCTGCAGGGCCTGTCGGGCCAGAGCTTCGACAAGGAATACGTGCAGGCCGGCATCAATGCGCATCGGCGCACGATCGATCTCTTCGAACGCACGGAAGCGGAAACGAAGAACCCGCAGATCAAGACATTCGCGGGCAGCACGTTGCCCACGCTCAAGCATCACCTGGAGATGATGCAGGCGCTCGACGGGAAATGATGCAGATGCCAGGTGTTTTGACGTGGAAGCTGGGTAACTGAGCAGCCTCAGCCGGTCGGAACATCGCTCACCGCGGTCTCGAGCCCGGCGGCGCGCCAGCCCTCGATCCCATCCGGATACCAGAAGACGCTGCGGTAGCCCAAGCGAATGGCGCGCTTGGCGGCGTTCCAGCTCAGCCAGCAGCGCTCGTGGCAGTAGATGACTATGCGGCGATCGAGGTCACCCGCGGTGGCGCTGGCCAGCTGTTCACGGAACACGCTGTCGACTTCCGGGGCGATCTCCCCCATGCCCGCGCCCGGAACCCACACGCTTCCCGGAATGATCACATGAGGTTTCGGCAGCCACGGCGCGCCAGGCGCCAGATGTTCCGGGCGTCGCGGCGCGTTCGACACTTCAATGAGCGCGATGTCGCCGCGTTCCAGCAAGCTGCGCAACTGCGCGGTGTCGATCACCGTCCCGCCGCTGATTGTC
Organism: Steroidobacteraceae bacterium; assembly: GCA_035455565.1. GTDB lineage: Bacteria > Pseudomonadota > Gammaproteobacteria > Steroidobacterales > Steroidobacteraceae > DATBVX01. The sequence continues at coordinate 2,917 of DATIEU010000577.1, forward strand.
TTCGGCACCGGGCCATTGATGGGTCCGGTCCAATAGTCGGCGGGTTCTTCAGGAGTCACGGCCGCGTCCGCCACAGAACCGGCCGGCGGTTCGCTGGCCGTTACGCCCGTCACTGCGAGTGCGAGCCAGGTGCACGCGCACAGCGCATTCCATGGCGGCCGCGGTGCCGCAGAGCGCATGCGGTGTTTCACGTCGCGGGCGGTGGCGGGATTTCGAAGCTGTGCGCGAAGGTCCTGTCGTCGGTGTCGTGGACCACGACCTCGAGCTTGCCCTTTGCCTGCGGCACGAAGCCGAACACGATCACCGGATCCGAGCTGATCGAAATGTCTGATTCGAGGTGGAACACGCGACTGCCTTCGTAGGTCACCTCGGTCGTCTTGATGAAGCGTGCCGGCGTGTAGTAGCGCGTGATCTGGTCCATCTGCATGCCGTTGAAGTTCGGGTGCCGGATCATGAGCTGGGCCTGGAGCGGCTTGCCGGCTTCGAAGTCGCCGAGGAGCTTCAGCTTCATGCGGCCAATCTCCTTCAACGCCTGCTCGCTCGAAGAGCCCGCCGGCGCCGAGCACCCACCGGCCGCTTTGACGAACTTCTCGGCAAGATAGAGCGAGCCGTCCTGCGTCTCCGCGACCGCGTGCATGAGCGTGTATTCATCGACACGCACACGCAGGGTCATGCTGCGCGGGTCCGCTTTCGGCCCGAACGTGATGCGTGCCGAGAGCGGCGAGGGATTGTTGTCGATGACCAGGTAGAGCGACTTGATGGGCTGATTCCCGACCACGCGCAGGCTGACCGGGACCAGGGCCGCGTCGAGCGCGCGGGGCGGGGCATCGAGTTCGATGACGCCGGCACCGTCGCGCACCGTGCGATCGCCAAAGATCGCTTCCTGGAGCACAGCCCAACGCTGCGCGCGCGCCGTCGCATCGGCGTCGGGCGCCTCGGCTCGCGATGCTGCGGCAATCGATACGAGCGCACCGAGCGCCGCCAGGATGAATGAGTGTTTCGTGGTCATGTCAGGTCCCGGGAGTTGGCTCATAGCATACTATTCCCATTCGAGTTCCTTGAAGGCCTTGGTGACGTTACGCCCATGGTAGTCATCGAACAGCGCCCACCGGTTGCGCTCGGACAGGCCGACCGACTGCACCGCGGCGCTGATGTCCAGGCCCTGGGCCACAGCCTGGCGCGTCTCGTTCAGCAGCACTTCGAGATAGCGCTCGAGATCGGCGGCTCCGGCAGGCCAATCGACGCACTGCGGTCCGTGGCCGGGCACGGCCCGCTGCGCTGGCAGCGACTTCAATGCTGCGAGGGTCTTCAGCCAACCGCTGAGGCTGCCGTCCAGCGACGGTACGCGCCGGACGAAGAGGAGATCGGAGGGCAAGAGTGTGTGGGTCTGGCGATCGAACACGCTGACATCGCAATCGCTGTGCGCCTCCGGATGGGCGGTGAGCTCGAGGATGCGACTTCCGAGATCGAGCGTGCTCGTGTTCTCGACCAGCAGGGAAGGTGTGACCACGCGTCCCGCAGATTCCTTGCCAAGCACCTGTTCCAATCGCTCGCGGTAATACTCGCCGCGCTGAGCGAGCGCTCCGGGCAGGCGCGCATGCCCGACGTAGACCGGCTTGTCCGGCTCGAACGCTGCGGCGCCAAAAAGGTGATCCGGATGGATGTGCGGGATGATTACGTAGCGGATCGGTAGCCGGGTCACGCTGCGGATGGTGTCGCGCCAGCGCCGGCCGTCCGCGAGACTGCCTCCGGGATCCGTGACCGCCACCGCGTCGCGCCCGACAATGAAGGCGAGATTGGCGATCGCATTCGAGTTATCGGTGGCCGCTTCGGCATCCACACCCTCGCGAACATGAATGCCGGGCGCGACTTCGTTGATCGAGTATGTGAAGGGCCGGTCCTGCGAGCGGACGTCGTGGCGGGGAAAGCAGCAGACGCTCGCGCCCGCCAGCAGTAACGCACGTCGTGAAATGAGGAGGCCACCAGCCATGCCTCCTTCTAGGTAAAGCGCTGCGCGCCGTCAATGGCGCGCAGCCCGCAGGCAGGCCTGACTGAAGCGGGCGCCGGCGCCCACCCCTAGTTGGTCTTCTTCATCATCGTCTTGTGGCCGGCGCTGATCTCGGCTGCGGTCAGCGTGCCATCGCGATCCTTGTCCATCTTCTCGAACATGCGCCTCGAGCCCGCTTCGTGTTCGTCCGCAGACAGAATGCCGTCGCCATTGCTGTCGACCACCTTGATCTTGTCGGCGGAGGTCATCTTGTTGGGCGAGTCACTGGTGCTCGCATGCATCGACTTCTGCGCCGCATCCATCTCGGCGGCCGTAACTTTGCCGTCGTGGTCGGCATCCATCTTCGCGAACATCGTTGTGGCGCCCGCGGCGTGCTCATCAGCGGACAGACGACCATCGTGATTGGTATCCATCAACGCGATCTCGGCCTCGCCGGAAGGTCGCGCGCTGCGTTCACCGGCCACCACGCTCGTCGCTACCGTCATGGCGACGACGGTCGCAAGCAGAAATTGGTTCATCGTGAGTCCTCCGAATCGCGACATCTTCCGACTATGACCGCACCAAGTCGCGAATGTGCAATTTCGTGTCGAAATCGCGTTGAAAAAAGTGCCGGCAGGAACTTGCACCGGCTCCGACGCATTCAAGCTGACAGAGATACCTCATCCCAGGAGTGATGCCATGGACGGAATGCGTTTCGCGAGCTGTGCGCTGTGCGCAGTGCTGACGATGTCGTGTGCGCCGATTCCCAAGGACGTCAAGACGGACACTGCCGTAGAAGCGGAGAAGACGCGCGCCGACTTCGACAACCGCGTCGAGCAGTACTCGCAGAAGATGCTCAATGACGGGCGTGAGACCTTTCGCTACGACTCGTTCGGGAGCGAAGACTTCTGGGGCGGGGGTCTCAAGCTGCATGAGGCGATTCTCGGCGAGAAGCAGGGCGGTGTCGGCCCCGGCCTCTCGCCGCGCCAGGCGTTGCAGGCCGGCCTCAAAGTCGATGCGGGTAAATTGCCGAAGATCCTCGTCGAGGCGATCAAGGGCGGCGCAGTCAGTCTCGACAATCCCGAGACGACGCTCGAGCTGCTGCGCGCGGGCTCCGTGGTGGGCGTGAAAGGAGTGTTCGACGATCAGAAGCGCATGACGTCGATTGGCATCACATGCGCGCTCTGCCATTCGACGGTCGACAACTCGCTGACCAAAGGCATCGGCAGCCGCCTCGATGGCTGGCCCAACCGCGATCTCAACGTGGGCGCTGTAGTGGCGATGTCACCGACGCTCAAGCCAATTGCGGACCTGCTGGGTGTGGATGAAGCGACGGTGAAGAAGGTGCTGATGAGTTGGGGACCCGGCAAGTACGACGCCGAGCTGATCCATGATGGCAAGGCGATGCGTCCGGACGGCAAGTCTGCCGCGACGTTACTCCCGGCGGCGTTTGGACTCGCCGGCGTCAATCTCCACACGTACACAGGATGGGGATCGGTCACCTACTGGAACGCGTACGTCGCCAACACGCAGATGCATGGCAAGGGCACGTTCTTCGACCCGCGCCTCAAGGATGCGCAGCAGTTTCCGGTGGCTGCGAAATCCGGCATGTGGAACCAGCGAAGCAATCCTGACGTCGTCACACCGAAGTTGGCAGCGCTCCACTACTACCAGCTTTCGATTCCTGCGCCTGAGCCACCCAAGGATTCATTCAACGCTGAAGCCGCGAAACGCGGCGCGACGCTGTTCAACGGCAAGGCCCGCTGCGCGACGTGTCACGTGCCGCCGCTCTTCACCGAGCCGGGCTGGTCGATGCACACGGCCGAGGAAATCGGCATCGATGACTTCCAGGCAGCGCGCTCGCCCGACAAGAAGTTCTATCGCACCACGCCGCTGCGCGGGCTCTTCACGCGTGAGCAGGGCGGCTTCTATCACGATGGACGCTTCGCGAATCTCGATGCGGTGATTGATCACTACCAACAGGTGTTCGCGCTCAACCTAAGTGCTGAAGAAAAAGCGGATCTGGTGCAGTACCTCAAGTCACTGTAGGACGGAAGCGTCGTCAATAGGCAACGCAGTTCAACTGGCACGATCGCAATAAAAAATGCAAACGAGGCCTCGGCATGCGCTGCCGGGGCCTCACAGCGCCCTCCAACGGCTTGGCATGGACACTGCATGCATATCTGGGCCCGTGAGTTTCGCTCGCGGACTGTCCAGTCAATCGCAAGGAGCAACAGATGAATCGATCATTCAAATTGGCGGCGCTGGCCGCGTTCCTGGTTTCCGGCGCAGCACTCGCGCAGGAGCCGTACACGCCTGCAGAGCAGACGCCCCCGCCGGAGCAGACATCGCCCACACAGGAACAGTCAGCACCTGCACAGGAGATGCCTGCCAATGAAACGCAGGCCGAGCCGATGGCGACGGATAACCAGTTGCCCGAGTTCTCGACTCTCGACAAGAACGGCGATGGCAAGCTGAGCGAGGAAGAAGCCCGCTCTCAGTCGCTGATCGCGTCGCGTTTCGGTGAGCTCGATGGGAACAAGGACGGCGCGTTGAGCAGCGACGAGTACCAGAAGGCGCTCGACAAGTCCAAGGCGCCGAACCCGTAATACACGGCGGCGTTGGCCTGGGATCTCGCGGCGCAGCTACGCTGCGCCGTGGCTTTCCCGGCGTCCCCGCTCACCCGCCGCCCGGCGGGTGAGCTCGGGGCTATTTCAGCCCTTCCAGCTTCGTCTTCAGATTCTCGAGGCCGGCGCGATACACGCCGGTGATGAGCTTTACCGCACCGGCATCGCTCTCCGCTTCGGGCGGGTTGTCAGCCGGATTCTTGCGCTTGAAGTTGCCCACCCACGTGACGACCGTGGTGCCGGCCTTGCCCGGCGCGAGCGAAATGCTCGACACGTAGTCCTGCAGCGGCAGTGGCGACTCGATGATGCGGTACTTGTACGAGTGGTCCTTGTCGCTGAACTCGAGCAGCTCTTCAGTGAAAGTCGGGCCGTCCTTGATGGTCAATGCACGCACCGCGCCCGGCTTGTTGTTGGTGCCTTTGACGATCTCGTCCTTGGCGAAGCCTGGATGCCAGCTCGGCAGACTGTCGTAATCCTTGATCGCCGCCCAAACTGTGGCGAGCGATGCCTTGATCTCGATCGTTTCCGTGACGCTCAGCGGCCCTGGTGGGGCGCCGAGTGCAGAGCCGCACACGGCGAATGCGACCAGCGCCGATACGGCGAGACTCTTATTCATGTGTATTCCCCTTGGATGTGGCGGGCGATGCGTCCCCGGCCCGACGGCCGGGGTTTGTTCGGCGCGTACTATACCGAACTCCGCGCAAGGACAAGAAAAGCGTGCGAGCGGGCAAGAAGGGCGGCAAGATCTGCAGCCAGCGGATTTCAACAAGAAGGCCAGACATGCCGACACATTTCCAACGCGTCGCGCTCGTCGGCGCACTTGCCCTGACTTTTGCACACGCGTACGCGGAAACCAACAGCGCGGATGCGCGCCTGCAGCAGCTCTATCGCACCGAATGGAAATGGCGCGAGCAACAGTTCGCCGACAACGAGAATACGCAGCGCCCGATCGTGGATCACTTGCCGAAGGTCGACGCGGCCACCCAGGAAATGCGTTTGCGCTATTGGGAGGACGTGCTGCGCAAGGTCGAGGCGATCCCGCGTGCCGAGCTGTCGGCGCCAGAGCAACTCAACTATGACGTCTACCGCCCGCAGCTCCAGGTACTGATCGCGAACCAGCGGTTTCACGATTATGAAATGCCGGCCAACTCGGACACCTCCTTCTGGACGGATCTCGGCTACACGGCTCGCCGGCCTTTTCGCACGCTCAAGGACTACGACAGCTGGATCGGGCAGCTGCGGGACATTCCGCGCTACTTTGGCGAGCAGATGACCGTGATGCGGTCGGGCCTTGCTCGCGGTTTCACGCCGCCGCGCTTCACGTTCGAAGGTCGCGACGCTTCGATCACCACGGTGATCGAGGCCGCGCCCGAAGCCAGTCCGCTCTATGCACCTTTCCGTGACATGCCCGGTGTGCCGGCGGCCGATCAGGAACGGCTGCGCGCCGAGGCTGTGAAGGTGATTCGCGAACGCGTCAACCCCGCCTACGCCGAACTGCTTGAGTTCATGCGCACGGAGTACCTCCCCGGCGCGCGTACGACGCTCGCTGCCTATGACTTGCCCGACGGGCGCGAGTACTACCGCGCCAAGATCCGGGAGTTCACCACTCTCGACATGGAGCCCGCGGCCATCCATGCGGTGGGGCAGGCTGAAGTCGCGCGTTTGCATGCCGAAATGGTCGACGCGATGCGCGAGACCGGATTCCAGGGCAATTTCCCCGCGTTCCTGCAGTTCCTGCGCACCGACCCGCAGTTCTATCCGAAGACGCCGGATGAGCTCCTGATGCGCGCTGCGTGGATCGCGAAAAAGTTCGACGGCAAGGCCGGACAGTTCTTTGGTTACCTGCCGCGGGCGCGCTTCGCGATCAAGCCGGTGCCCGACGACCTCGCGCCCTTCTACACCGGCGGGCGCGGCGGCCCGGGCATTTATCTGCTCAACACCTATAACCTGTCGAGCCGGCCGCTCTACAGTCTGCCCGCACTGACGCTGCACGAGTCGGCGCCGGGTCATGCGTTCCAGATGCCGCTCGCGCTCGAGCACAAGGATCAGCCCGAATTCCGGCAAAACGTGTACATCTCGGCGTACGGCGAAGGCTGGGCGCTCTACAGTGAGAAGCTCGGTCTCGAAATGGGAATGTACGAAACGCCTTACGAGCGCTTTGGGATGCTCGGTTACCAGATCTGGCGCGCGACGCGGCTGGTCGTCGATACGGGCCTGCACTCGATGGGGTGGAAGCGGCAGCAGGCGATCGACTTCATGCACCAGTACACCACGCTCGCCCAACACGAGATCGAGACGGAAGTCGATCGCTACATTGCGTGGCCGGCGCAGGCGCTGTCCTACTATCTCGGTGAGATGACGATCGTCAAGGCGCGGGCCAAGGCGGAGAGAGCGCTCGGTGCGAAGTTCAACATCCGCGCCTTCCACGACACCGTGCTCGAACTCGGCTCCGTGCCCCTGCCGCTGCTCGAAGCGCGCATCGATCGCTTCATCGCCGACGGCGGCAAGGGTCCGTATCCCGACCTCGAGTAAGCGCCGCCAGTAGGACATCCCTGACAGGCAGCGGGGAACTCAACCGATGCCGACGCATCTGCGCGAGTCCTAGGGTCCGCGTAACGCTCGGACGCTTCCGGTTGCCCGTCCGGCGCGTGGCAGTGGCCGGCAAATGCCCGTTCCCTGGCAACCCATCAAGGAAGGCACATGACCACAGAGACACCGGATCCCAACCGGCCGACCCCGCGTTCGCCCGATGGAGAGCTGGACCGTCAGGACCAGGACCTGCAGCGCGATCCGCGCGCGCCGGAAGAGCGCCCCGGGGCCGAGCGCCGCAAGCCGCCGGATGTCCTCCCTGAAGAGGAGGGCGACGAGGACGACCTGGACCAGGAAGGACAGTCGGGTAGCAAGGACCGCGAACGCAGCGGTGATACGCGCTCCAGGACGCCCTGACCGGAGTGCCCACATCAGAAATCTTGAGGAAGCACACACATGGCTAGAGCGAGACGTAAATCAAATGGCCGCCAGAACCGCAGCCGCCAGGCTCGCCGCACCCGTTCGGCCGCAAGGTCGACCCGGCGGGACGCGATTTCCGTGCTGAAGGCGGATCACCGGCAGGTCGAGACCTGGTTCAAGCAGTTCGACAACACCGAGTCGAAACAGCGCAAGGGCACACTGGCCGGCAGGATCTGTGAGGCGTTGAAGGTGCATACGACGATCGAGGAAGAGATTTTCTACCCCGCGTTCCTCGAAGCCACCGAAGACCAGGAGATGCACCACGAGGCGGAGGTGGAGCACAACGGCGCCAAGAAACTCATCGCCGAGATCGAGGACTCGAGTCCCGACGACGAGTACTACGACGCCAAAGTGACGGTGCTCCGCGAGATGATCAAGCATCACGTCAAGGAAGAGGAGCAGCCGGGCGGAATGTTTGCCAAGGCCCGCCGCTCGGAGATGGATCTGGATGCAATCGGCGCGCGGTTGCGGGCACGCAAGCAGGAGCTGCAGAACGGCGAGAACCGCTGGGAGCGCGTGGCCGAGCTGATACAGCCGCGCGTGTAGCGCGGCTGATCTGTCATGAAAAGAAGCGCCGCGCGCCGCGGCCGCCGGAGCGCGCTTCTGATCGTCGACATGATCAACACGTTCGACTATCCGGGCGGCCAGGCCCTCGTGCGTTACGCGAGGGCCGCGGCCCGCCACGCGCGCGAGCTGCGCGATGCGTGCGCGCAGGCGGGCATGCCGGTCATCTACTGCAACGATAATTTCGGTCAGTGGCGCTCGGACTTTCGCGCCGTCTACGAGCGCTGCGCGCGTCCCGGCGCCCGCGGTGCCGACATCGCCACGCTGCTGGCACCGCGGCCCGATGACTATTTCATCCTGAAGCCGCGCCACTCGGCTTTCCACGCGACACCGCTGCAGTTGTTGCTGCAATGGCTGCGCGTGCGGCGGTTGATCCTGGCGGGAATCGCGGGAGACGGCTGCGTGATGATTACCGCGCACGAGGCGCACATGCGCGAATACGAGGTCGCGGTCGCGAGCGACGCGACCGCTTCACAACGACCGGCAAGCAATCGCCGGGCATTGCGGCATCTGGCGGAAGTCGTCGGGGTCACTGTGCGGCCAGCGCGCTTCCTCGCACGTCGCCGCTAGCCGATTTTCACAACGTCAGGCGGCCAGCTCGCCTGCGAGGGCAGCGCGCTCCGCGTCGTCGAGGTCCGGGCTGAAATACAGCAGTTGCTCGACCAGGTCCTGGCCCTCGAAGTAAGCCTGCCGACAGCGCAGGTGCAGGAATCCGCCGGGGTCGAATCGACCGTCCTGGAAGAACACCAGCCGGATGCGCCAGCTGCCGCGCCCGATCGGCTCGTGACATTGACGGCACTTGGCCTGGCTGGTGGGCGCACGCTCCGCACCATCGATCCGCGGGAGTCGCCGGTGCTCGAGCGAGTGCCGAGCGGCGCGCTCCAGTGCCTCCCGCTCGGGGACCTCGGCCGTTGTTTCCGCGAGTGTCTGCAGAAGCGGCTCCGGCCGCTTGTAGGCCGCGCACCGCGGATGGAACCACAGGGTCATCTCGCCCTCGCCAAATGGATTGGGCTGGCGCTCCCCGAAGCGCAGTTCGCCGCGCGCGATGGGCCGGCCGCAGCCGCGACACTTTGCGCGTCCGCTCGAGGCAGATTCGATCACGTGCGCCATCTGTAGCTGTTCGCGATCCTCGTCGTTCGAGGATAGCAAACGGCGCGCACCGGCAGCGCCGGAGCGAGTGGACTTCAGCCCTGGCCTTCCGCGGCGCGCTTCAGCTCGCGAATGTCGAGCTTCTTCATCCCGAGCATCGCCTGCATGACGCGCTCGGTCTTGGCCGCGTCCTTGTCCACCAACAGTTCGAAGAGAACGGTTGGCACGATCTGCCAGGCCAGCCCGTACTTGTCCTTTACCCAGCCGCAGTCCAGTACGTCGCCGCCTTTCGACAGCCGCTCCCACAAGTCATCGACTTCCTGCTGCGTTTCGCAGTTGACGACGAGCGAGATCGCTTCGCTGAACTTGAAGTGCGGGCCGCCGTTGAGCGCGGTGAAGTCCTGTCCGTCGAGCTGGAATGACACCGTCATGACCGAGCCCTGCGGTTGTCCCGAGGCTTGCGACGCGGAGGCGCCGTAGCGCGTAACTTTTCCAAGCTTCGAATTCCTGAAGAGCGACACATAGAACTTCACGGCCTCTTCGGCCTGGTTGTCGAACCACAGGCAGGGAGTAATCCTTTGCATGGCGCTCCTCCTACGATGCTCCAGGGACGTGATCAGGTATCGGGTTCCGACAGCACGGCCCGGATTTGATTCGCCATGTAATATCTCCACGCACGGGAGGACCGATGGACGCACGCGATCTTGCAGACCTGGAATTCACGCCAGCGCAGATGCAGGCGATGGGTGAGGAGGTCCTGCGGCGCGTCGTCGCCCACCTGGCCACCATCCCCGAGCAACCGGTACGGGGCGACGTGGATGCCGCGGCCGCCTGTCGCGCGTTGCGCGAGCCAGCGCCCGAGCAAGGTGCCGACCTCGCGCCCCTCCTCGACAGGCTGTTCAACGAATGGGTGCCGCGGACGTTCAACACGGCTAGCCCGGGCTATCTCGCGTATATCCCCGGCGGCGGTGTATATCCGGCAGTGCTCGCGGACATGATCTCGAACGGAGTCAATCGCTACACCGGCGTATGGCTTCCCGCGCCGTTGCTCGTGCAGCTCGAGTCCAACGTGCTCGACTGGATGCGCGACTGGATGCAGTTTCCGGCGACCACCCGCGGCTTGTTCACAACTGGCGGCTCGATGGCGAATTTCGCCGGGATCGTGTGCGGCCGCGAGCGCGTGCTCGGGGCCGAGATTCGCCGCGGTGTCCTGTATACGTCGGAGCAGGTGCACCACTCGGTAATGAAATCGGCGCGGCTGGCTGGCGTGATGCCCGATCGTATCCGCGCCATCCCGGTCGATGCGTCGTTTCGCATGCGGGTCGATGCGTTGGAGGAGGCGGTGCGCGTGGACCTCGCGGCTGGGCTCAAGCCTTTCCTGGTGGTGAGCTCTGCGGGCACCACCAACACCGGCGCAGTCGATCCGTTGCGTGACATCACGCGCGTATGCCGTTCACACGGCCTCTGGCACCACGTCGACGGCGCTTACGGCGCCTCCTTTTATATGGTGCCGGAGCTGCGGCCGCTGCTTGACGGCTTGCCGGAAGTCGATTCCGTCACGCTCGATCCGCACAAGGGTCTGTTTCTGACGTACGGCACGGGTGCGTTACTGGTAGCGGACGGCTCGGCGCTCAAAACGGCCCATGCCGCGACCGCGAGCTACATGCCGGCGAGTCGGGACGATGGCGACCTCTATGATCCGCATCAGTACGGGCCGGATCTTTCGCGTGGGTACCCGGGCCTGCGGGTGTGGCTGAGCGTCAAGCTGTTTGGCGCTGCACGCTATCGCGCGGCGCTTGCGGAAAAGCGCGCATTGGCGCTCGACGCCGCGCGCCGGCTGGCCGCTGTGCCGCACTTCGTCATCGATGCGCCGCCGCAACTCTCGCTGCTCGCATTCCATCTCGAGTGGCCGGGTTCCACGCTCGCAGCGCAGAATGCGGCGACGCGCGACTTGCTGGAGCGTGTCATCCGACGCGGCAAGGTGTTCCTCACCGGATGTGAGGCCGCCTCACGCTACCTCGGTCGGATCTGCATCCTGAGCTTCCGCACGCGACAAGAGCGCATCGATACCTGCATCGAGCATCTCGTGGAAGAATCGGCCGCGATTGTCACAGAGGCGCAGGCACGCTAGGCATTCGGCGCTGGCGGATACGTGGCGAATTCGGGCTGCGCTTTGCGCCCCGCGACCAGGCAAGTCGTGATGCGCGCGACGTGCTCGCCCTGGTAACGGCACATGTTGAGCTCCAGCTCGGAGGGCATCCGCAACTCCTGGCCCGCGCCCGTGACGCAGCTTGCGCCGTACGGCGTGCCGCCGGTGATTTCCCGCATCGTCGACAGCAGTTTGAACGTGTAAGGCAGCCCCACCATGATCATGCCGTGGTGCAGGAGTGTCAGGTGAGTCGACATGATGGTCGTTTCCTGCCCACCGTGCTGACTTGCGGTGCTGGTGAATACGCTCGCCACCTTGCCGACCAGCGCGTACTGCATCCACTGCGGCCCGGTGCGATCCCAGAAGTTACGCATTTGCGCGCACATGTTGCCGAAACGCGTCGGCGTGCCGATAACGAAACCATCGTAATTGACCAACTCCTCGGGCTCGGCGATCGGCGCCGGCTGATCGAGACGGAAGCCCGAAGCCTTGGCGATGTCCGGTGGCACGAGCTCGACCACGCGCTTCACATCGGCGTGCACGCCGGCCACGCGACGCGCGCCCTCGGCCTGCGCGTAGGCCATCTGTTCCACGTGACCGTAGCTGCTGTAATAGAGCACAAGGAGTTTGGTCATGTTCTTGATCTCCGCTATGCGGCGATGCGTGCCTGACGCACCAGGAATTGCCGGATGATGTCGTTGTATGCCGCGGGCTGGTCGAGGTTGGCGAGATGCCCGCCGTTCGCGACGAGCTTGCGTTCGGCGTTCGGCAGGCGGCTCGCGAGCATATCGCCCACTTGCTTGCGTCGCTCGGTATCGAGCGCGCCGTTGATCACCAGCGTCGGGGTGCGCATGTTGCGCAGCACTTCTGCCGACAGCAGCTCATCGCGCTCGGTCGACCCGTCGCGCAGGTCGCGGCCTGGATAACGCGCCACGATCCGCCTCAGAAGCTCGTGAGCGGCTGCATCCTGCGTGTGCAGCTGCATGAAAGGATGTTCCAGCCATTCCCTGCGGAAAGCCTCGATGCCCACGGTGCGCGCGAGCTCGCGATAGCGAGCCATTGGGAGTTCACGGGCCACGCCGCCGCCCAGGCTCGGCAGGGTAGGGTCGGGTGCTCCGTCCAGCACCAGCGCCGCAAGGCGTGATGCGTGCGCGATCGCGAAGCTGAGCGCCACGCGCGCGCCCTGTGATGCGCCGGCCATCGTGACTCTGTCGATTTGCAGGTGATCGAACAGCGCGGCGAGATCGCCGACGTCATCCCCGATCGACGGATTGCCGCTCGAGAGGCCAAATCCGCGCCGGTCGAGACGCACGACGCGAAACGAGGCGGCCAGCGCGTTCGCCTGCGGTTCCCAGGACTCGAGGTCGAGCGTCCAGCCATGCAGGAAAACGACCGGCGCGCCCGCGCCTTCGTCACGGTAGCGCAGGCGGACGTCGCGATGAGTGAAGTACTGATCGGCTGACATTGGGGCCGGGCAGGCTACGGGCGCCACACCACGGCGTCAAGTTGCTGCTCACACCTGCGCACTCAACGCGAGCCCGGGCACGCGTGCGAGCTCGGTGGAGATCTGCTGGCTCGCCTGGCGCAACATCGCGAGTCGTTCGCGAACCAGCTTGACCTTGGTGATACGCCGCGAGTGGCTCGAGCTGTTGAGCGCGGCGACCACGCGACCCTGCGGGTCGAGTACCGGCACCGCCACCGCCACCACGCCGTACGCCAGCTCGTCTTCCACCGCCGAGTAGCCGTTGCGCCGGCATTCGTCGATGAGCTGCCGGATCTTCTTCGGGTCGGTCACCGTCTTCTCGGTCAACGGCACGAACTTCTGCGTACGGAAGTAATGCTCCAGCCGCTCGGCGTTGAGCCCGGCGAGTAGTACACGGCCCATGGACGTGGGGTGCGCGGGGAAGCGGCTCCCGACGTGGGCCTCCAGGCGTACCAGCGTGCGCACCGAGGTGCGTGCGACATAGACAATGTCATTGCCATCGAGCACCGAGAGCGCGGCCGAATCTCCGGTCAGGCGCGCGAGCTCTTCCAGGTGCGTCTTCGTCAGGTGCTCGATGTCCATCGACTCGAGGTAGGCTGCGCCGAGCTCGAGCACCTTGGGACGCAACAGGAATTGACGACCGCGGCGCATCACATAGCCCAGCTCCTCGAGCGTCAACAGGCAACGGCGCGCGGTCGCAGCGGGCATGCGCGCGATGCCCGCGACCTCGCTCAGCGACAACGCCGAGTGATCGCGGGTGAAGGCGCGAATCACCTGCAGACCCTTGGCAAGACCGCCCATGGCCTCGCGGCGCGGTGCGGCTCCGGAGCGTGGCGACATGTGCGAAGTCTATTTCGATATGCGAAAAGCTGGAAGGCCAGCTGCGCTCCGCGCTTGACGAGGCGCGACAAAAAGCCTCAGCATACTTCGCCTTACGAATTGATATTCGCTATGCGAAATAGCGCTGAAGCCTTGTCGAGAGGGGTGGCGACGGCGTGAAGATTGGCTCCCAACAGCACCGCACATCGGCGATCTCGGCGTCGAACCCGGAGACGATCGTGGTGCGGGGTTTCGACCTGTGCCGCGAGCTCATCGGCAAGGTCAGTTTTTCCGACCATCTCTGGCTGCTCGTCACCGGCAGCCTGCCCAATCCCGCGCAGCGACGCGTGCTTGACGCCGCGCTGGTCGCCATTGCCGAGCATGGGCTCGTGCCGAGCGTCGCCGCCAGCCGCATGACTCTGGCAGCGGCGCCCGAGGCGTTGCAGGGTGCGGTTGCGGCGGGAATTCTCGGTTGCGGCTCAGTCATTCTCGGTGCCGCGGAAGCCGCGGCGCGCTTCTTCGCCGACATCGTTTCACGCAGCGCCACGGCTCCGATTGACGGCGCCGCGCGTGCCGTGCTCAGCGAGTTGCGTCAGGCGCGTCGTGCGGTTCCCGGTTACGGACATCCGCTGCACAAGACCCTCGATCCGCGCGTGGAGCGTTTGCTGGCCGTAGCCAGCGAGGCGGGTGTCGCCGGGCGCCACGTCGAGGTCGCGCGCACGGTCGAGAAACTGGTTCCCGAGATCATCGGCAAACCACTGGTGATGAATGTCTCGAGCGCGATCGCGGCGGTGCTGCTCGATAGCGGCTATCCCGTGCTCGCCGTCAAAGGCATCCCCATCCTCGCGCGTACAGCGAGCCTCATCGCGCACCTGCTGGAGGAACAGCAACGGCCGATCGGTTTCGTGCTGGCGCACTCGGGCGCCGCGGGCATCGGCTACGACGGCGAGGCTCCCGCCGGCTTCGTTCCGGGCGACGGCAAGGAATAGGAAATCATGATGACGCAAGTGTTGCGTGGCGTGCGCGTCGTCGAACAGGGGACGTTCATCACCGGCCCGTGCGCGGGCATGATGCTCGCGGACCTCGGTGCGGACGTGATCAAGATCGAAAGTCCCGAGGGCGACCCGTATCGCAACTACCAGGGCGAGCTGTACTCGCCGCATTTCCAGGCTTACAACCGCAACAAGCGCAGCGTCGTCTGCGACCTCAAGAAACCGTCCGACCGGGAGTTGTTCGAGCGGCTCATCGCGGAAGCCGACGTCTACCTGCAGAACTTCCGCCCTGGCACCGCGCAGAAGCTTGGGGCAGGACCTGAACGATTGCGGGCGCTCAATCCGCGGCTCATCTATGGCTCGATCAGCGGCTTCGGCGCCACCGGCCCATACGCCGAGCGCCCGAGCTACGACTCGGTGGCGCAGGCACTGTCCGGATTCCTGAGCGTGGTGGTCGATCAGGAGCGGCCGCGGTTTCTCGGCCCGGCGCTCGCCGATGCGGTGACCGGCATCTACGCCGCCTACGGCGTCCTCGGCGCCCTGTACGAGCGCTGCCACACCAACAAGGGCAAGCTCGTCGAAGTCTCGATGCTCGAGGCCATGGCGCACTTTGCGGTCGAGCCGTTCGCGGCGTTCTTCGCGCTCGGCGTGACGCCCAAGTCGACGGATCGACCGCGCCTCGCGCAGGCCTACATTCTGCGCACTGCCGACGGGCGCCTGCTCGCGATCCATCTTTCATCGCTCGAAAAGTTCTGGCGCGGCCTGACGCAGGCGCTGGAAGCGGACGAACTCGCTCGCGATCCGCGCTTCAAAGAGCGGCTCGCACGGATCGACAACTACGAGACGCTCGGCGAAGCGCTCGATGAGCGCTTTCGGCAACGCACCCTCGCCGACTGGGCCGAGCGACTCCAGGCGCATGATGTGCCGTTCGCGCCGATCAACGGCATCGATTCCGTCGTAACCGACCCGCAGGCGCGCCACCTCGGCCTGGTCGTGCCGGTGGACGCCGCAAAGGAAGGTGGACGGCAGGCGGTGAGACCGGCGGTGCAGTTCGATGGCGAACGCGCCGCGCAGGTTTCCGCCGCACCGCTTCTCGACGAGCATGGTGATGAGATTCGAGCAGCCGCTCGAGAAGGACGCTGGCCATCACGCTCGACGCCTGTCAGCGCACGTCGCGGAGTCGGATGAGCATGCCGGGCGAACCACACAAGCTCTTCCCCACGTCGCTGGTCGGCAGCATGCCGCAGCCCGACTGGTTGATCGATCGGCAGAAGCTCGCGGGTCGATTCCCGCCGCGCGTGCGCGCGAAGGAGCTGTGGCGAATTCCGGAGCCGTATCTTGCCGAGGCGCAGGATGACGCCACGATCGTCGCGATCCGGATGCAGGAGGAAGCAGGCCTCGACATCATTACGGACGGCGAAATCCGCCGCGAGAGCTACTCGAACCGCTTCGCCACTGCGCTCGCCGGCGTCGATATCGACAATCCGGGCACTGCGCTCGACCGCAGCGGACATCCCAATCCGGTGCCGCGCGTGGTCGGCCCGATCCGTCGCAAGCATCCGGTGGGCGTGGCCGACCTGGACTTCCTCAGGCGGCATACGACGCGCACGGTCAAGATGACCGTTCCCGGCCCGTTCACGATGTCGCAGCAGGCGCAGATCGAGTACTACGGCGGCAGCGCCGCCAAGGCCGCGATGGATTACGCCGCGGCGGTCAACGAGGAGATCCGCGACCTGTTCGCGGCGGGCGCCGAAATCGTGCAGATCGACGAACCTTACATGCAGGCTCGACCTGGGCCGGCGCGCGAATTCGGGCTCGATGCCCTGAATCGCGCGCTTGAGGGCATCACGCAGACGACGGCCGTGCACATCTGTTTCGGCTACGCCGCGATCATCCACGAGCGTCCGAGCGCGTATTCCTTCCTGCCGGAGCTCGCCAACTGCACCTGCAAGCAGGTGTCGCTCGAAACCGCGCAGTCGAACCTCGATTGCTCGGTGCTCGCGAAGCTGCGGGGCAAGAAAATCATTCTCGGCGTGATCAATCTCGCCGACACGAGCGTCGAGTCGGCCGATACGGTCGCGGCACGCATTCGGCGTGCACTCGAGTTCGTCGACGCGGAGGACATCATCGTCGCGCCGGATTGCGGCATGAAGTACCTGCCCAGGGATTCGGCATTCGGAAAACTCAAGGCCATGGTCGAGGGAGCGCGGCGTGTGCGTGCCGGGCTCGAGCGATCAGGCCCTCGCAACAGTTCGAACTAGCGGAGGTTCAGATGGCTACGAAGAGGGGGCGGTTGCTGTGGGTGAGCGCGCTGCTGGCGCTCGTTTCGATGGTGCTTTCCGACCTTGCGCTCGGGCAGGAGGGGTCGGTGATGGAGGAAGTGGTCGTCACGGCGCGCAAGCGCGACGAGTCTTTCCAGGACGTGCCGGTGACGGTCAATGTCTTTACCGCCCAGACGATCCAGGACGCAGGCATACAAAGACCCGCGGACTACATCGCCATGGTGCCCAACATGCAGGTGGTAGAAACGCAGAACGCGGGCAATGCGTTCATCGTGATTCGCGGCATTTCACAGGCGCGCAACAGCGAGCCCTCGGTCGCCGTGCTGATCGACGGGGTGGCGCAGACGAACCCCGCGCAGTTCAACCAGGAGCTCTTCGACATCCAGCAGATCGAGGTGCTGAAGGGCCCGCAGGGCGGACTGTACGGACGTAACGCGATCGGCGGGGCGATCCTGATCACGACCGCGGCGCCGACCGACACGTTCACGGGCTCGGTCAAGCTCGGCGTCGGCAACGAGAACTCGTACCGCGCACAGGGCGACATCAGCGGCCCCGTCTCGGACACGTTGAAGTACCGCGCCTCGGTGGCTTACTACGAAACGGACGGCTTCCTCGACAACACGTTCCTCAATCAGAAAGCCGACCCGGTCGAGGACCTGTCGGGACGGTTGCGTCTGCTGTGGGAGCCGAGCGATACCTTCACCGCGGATCTGCGCTTCTCCGTCGACAACCTGGACACCAAGGCCTTGTATTTCGTGATCCCGCGGGCGGTCGAAGCGAATCCATTCAGCATTGTCAGCGATGCCAACAACGTTTCGACGCCGATCACGCTCGATAATCCCGGCATCAACGAGCGGGATCTGTGGAATGCGGCGCTCAAGCTCGACTTCGACGTGGGCGGCGGCACGCTGACGTCGATCTCTTCCTACGACGACACCGAGGAGATCCTGACGGGTGACGCATTCGACTTCCGGCCGGCACCGCAGTCGATCTTCCAGGTGCTCCTCGGTACCGACCTCAACCAGAGCCAGTTCCTCGACGTCCAGGCGTACAGCCAGGAGATCCGTTACACCTCGCCGACTGAGGGGAGGGTGCGCTGGATCGCGGGCGCATACTACGTGCACACGGACCGCTTCATCTCGACCACCAACATGGTGGATACGGGCAATGGAGTATTCCCCGTGTACGAGACACCGAGCATCAATCCGCTCAATCCCAGTGCCACGTTCCTCGCCGACGAGCAGGACCAGGACGCCTGGTCGGTATTCGCGGACGTGCTCTTCGAAGTGACCGACAAGTTCGAGATCGATGCGGCGATCCGCTACGACGAGGACAAGCGCGAGAACATCACCAAGACGCCGCAGGGCTTCATTCCGCAACCCGATCCGCCGCCGGCGCCCCCGACGGTGTTCACCGGCGACGTCCGCTCGCACACGTGGAGCGAGCCGCAGCCCAAGCTCACGCTGCGCTACAAGCCTGCCGAGAACATGACTCTCTACGGCGGTTACAGCCGCGGCTTCCGCAGCGGCGGCTTCAATCAGACGGGCGTGGGCGCGGTGGCGGACGATAACGGCGTCTTTGGTGTAAACGATCTCTTCGAGGCTGAAATCGCTGATACGTACGAATTGGGCTTCAAGGGCCAGTTCATGGATCAGCGGCTCAATCTCGGCCTGACTCTCTTCCAGACGGAGTCGGAGAACAGCTACTTCTTCGTATTCCTGGCCGCGAATTCCACCCAGAACCTGGGCAACCTGGATGCCGACTACGAAGGCGGCGAGATCGAGCTCAGCGCGCGCCCGACGGATCGTCTCGATCTCTACTTGAGCTACGCGTACACCGACAGCGAAATCACCCGCATGGAGGACCCGAGCGTGGTGGGTAACGAGGCGCCGCTGGTGTCGCGCCACACCGCGAATGCCGGAGTGCAGTACCGTCAGCCGCTCGGCGATGCGCTCGATCTCACGTTCCGTGTGGATTACCGGCAAACCGGTGAGACCTGGTGGGAGCCGTACAACGTCACTTCGCGCGATACGATCGACGTCGTCGACGCCCGTATCAGCCTGGGCGGCGACAAGTGGATGGCGACCGCGTGGGGCAAGAACCTGAATGACGAGGAGTACAATACGGAATTCTCGCCGGGCGGGTTCCTGTTCAAGGCACTGCCGCAACGATACGGCGTTGAATTCCTGTACAAGTTCTGAGCGGAGACGACTGTCATGGCTATCAAGGCGAAACTACCTTCCCGACTGCACCACACGGCCTACGTGTCGCGCGATCTGGAGGCGACACGGAAGTTCTATGAAGAAATCATAGGACTGCCGCTGCTCGCGACGTGGTGCGAGAAGGACGTGCTGTTCGGCGCCGAGCGCACCTACTGCCACCTTTTCTTTGGACTCGGCGACGGTGGTGCACTGGCGTTCTTCCAATTCGCGGACGCGAAGGACCAGGAGCAGTTCGGGCCCAAGATGCCGTTCACGCCGTTTCACCACATAGCGTTGCGCGTGGACGAAGAGGCACAGGCCGGGATCGAGAAGCGACTCAAGGACGCGGGCTTCAAGGAGCCGCAGTCCTTCGTGCTGGAGCACGGCTACTGCCGATCGGTGTACGTGACCGATCCCAACGGCATGATCGTCGAGTTCACGCGCGATCATCCGGACGTCGAAAAGATCAACCGCGAGAGCCTCGGCAAGGCACACAGGGAGCTCAAGCGCTGGCTGGCGGGCGATCACACGTCGAACAACATGTTTCGCTAGACGACGCGCGGCAAGGGCAGGGCATTGAAGCGCAGCAGCGAGCGCATCCTCACGACGCACGTGGGCAGTTTGCCGCGCTCGCAGGCGGTGACGGATGTGCTCTTCGGGCGCGAGAA
>DATIEU010000578.1:0-4171 GCA_035455565.1 Steroidobacteraceae bacterium
TTTGATTGGCATCCGGCCCGAGCACCGCGGGAAAGAACGCCGGTTGCAGCCGGCCGAGCAACACGTTGATGTCCGTGACGGTGAGTGGCCCGCCGCGACGATAGGCCGCGGGACCCGGGTTGGCGCCTGCGGACTGCGGACCCACCTGGAAACGGCCGGCGGCGAAACGCAGGATCGAGCCGCCACCCGCCGCGACCGTGTGCACGTTCATCATGGGCACGTTGAGCCGCACGCCCGCAATCGTGTTATCGAAGCGGCGCGGGTATTCGCCGTCGAATAGCGACACATCGGTCGAAGTGCCGCCCATGTCGAAGCCGATCAGCCGGCGATAGCCCGCCGCGGACCCCGTCTTCACCATGCCGACCAGGCCGCCTGCGGGACCGGACAGGATGCTGTTCATGCCGCGAAA
This sequence comes from Steroidobacteraceae bacterium, assembly GCA_035455565.1. Lineage (GTDB taxonomy): Bacteria > Pseudomonadota > Gammaproteobacteria > Steroidobacterales > Steroidobacteraceae > DATBVX01. Next base: position 410 of record DATIEU010000578.1, read on the forward strand.
CGCAGTTGCATCGGTAAGGCCGCCGTTGCTCTGCATGAAGTAGAGGCGTGGCTCGCCGAGGTCCTGTGCGAGCTCCATGCGCAGCTCTTCGATGTAGCGGGCGAGCAGCGGCGTGAGATAGCCGTCGACCACCGTGGTGTCGCCGCGCGTGACCAGTCGCAGGAGCGGCGCCACTTCGTGCGAGACCGAGACCTGCTCGAACCCGAGCTCGTGCGCAATCGCGGCTGCGCGCTGCTCGTGTGCCGGGTGGCGATAACCGTGCATGAACACGATGGCGACGCTGCGCAAGCCGCCGGCCCGCACGCTACGCAGTCGCGCGCGCAAGTCCGCTTCGTCGAGTGGCACCAGGACGGTGCCGTGCGCATCGATACGCTCGCGCGCCTCGATCACCTGCGAATACAGGAGCTCCGGCAGCACGATGTGGCGCGCGAAGAGCTGCGGCCGGTTCTGATAACCGATGCGCAACGCATCGCCGAATCCCTGCGTGATCACGAGCGCGGCCGGCTCACCGCGGCGCTCGAGCAATGCGTTCGTTGCGAGCGTCGTACCCATGCGGATGCTCGCGATGTTCGCTGGCGTTTTGCCGGCATGGCGCCCGAGGATGCGGCGGATGCCTTCGACGCCAGCGTCGCGATAGTGCACGGCATCCTCCGACAGGAGCTTGAGCGTGACGAGCTCACCCGCGGGCGAGCGGGCGATCACGTCGGTGAAAGTACCGCCGCGATCGATCCAGAATTGCCAGCCGCGAGGGTCGGGAACAACCACGCGCAACGAGATACACTGCGCCTCGCGACCTGACAACTCGAATCAAACGGAAGCTCGACCGGGCTTCCATCGTGGGGAGCCGGCATGACCAGCCAACAGACCACGTTGTTTGCACTGGGCGCATTGGCCGCGATCGTCGTCATCCTCGGGTTGTGGAGTGCGCGACGCACGGGCACCGTCGAGGACTTTCATCTCGCCGGACGCTCGCTCGGCGCATGGCGGGCGGGCTTGAGCCAGGCGGCCTCGGCGTACGGGCTGTGGATCGTGCTCGGCGTGAGCGGCGCGGCGTACACACTGGGTATCGCCGCTGCCTGGATCGCCGTCGGCATTCTCCTCGGTGCTGCGCTCGGCTGGTTCTACGTCGGCACGGCCGTTCACCGGCAGGCACGCGCCCGTGGCGCGCTGACTGCCTTCGAATTGCTGGCGACGGAACGGCCCGGAGCGCCGCGCAGCGTGGCGCAATCCGCGGCGGGCATCGCCGCGGTGGCGGTGTTCTTCGGCGTCTGCGCGCAATTCAGCATTGCCGGCGGCGCGGTCGCGCGCGGTCTCGGCCTTGCGCAAGGCCTGGGCGTGGCGATCGTCGCGGGCCTCACGCTGCTGGGCGCGTGGCTCGGTGGATTGCGCGCCATCAGTGCGATCGCCGTCGTGGTCGCGGTGCTGCTGGTCGCCATCGCACTCTTTCTGCCGCAACCGGCACTCTTCTTCGTCGGCGGCCTCAAGGGCATGTACTCGTCGCTCGCGCAGACCGGCGCTACCGCGATCGATCCGCTGGGCGGCAACGCCGGCACGCAGGCCCTCATTTTCCTCCTGGGTTCATTCGGTCTCGGGCTCGGGCTTTGCGGTCAGCCGCAGGTGCTCGAGCAGTTTGTGGCGACCCGCAGCGAGTCGCAGGTGCGCTGGGCAGGCGTGGTGGCGATCGCGTGGTTCGCGCTGCTGCTCGTCGGGCTTCTCTTCACGGGCTGGGAGGCGCGCGTACTCTACGAGAGCATCGAGCGCCCCGATCTCGCAATCTTCGAGCTCGTGCAGCGCGTCTTCCCGCCGAATCTCGCCGTGCTACCGGTCCTTGCCGTCACGGCCGCAGTGATCGTCGGCATGGGAGCGCAGCTCCTCGTGGTCGCCGACGCGCTCCTGCTCGTCGGGCAGCAAGGCAGCGATTCGCAAGGGCCGAGCGTCGCAAGACTGCGCACCGTGATCTTCGTGATGACGCTCGCGGCCGGCGCGATTGCCGCGTTCGTGAGCCTCGGCAGCGCGCGCGTCGCCTTGCTCTGCTGGCTCGCGACCGCGGCCGTGCTCGGACCGCTCTTCCTGGTGCGCGCATCCGGCGTGCACATTCGGCCTGGCTACGCCGCTGCCGCGATGCGCGTCGGCATCGTGCTCACGCTCATCCTCTTTCTCCTCAGGCGCGAGCGCATCGATTGGATGGCCGCCTTCGTGCCGTTCGCGATCGCCTTGCTGGTCGCGATCCTCGGACGCGAGCGCAGCCCACGCATCAACTGAGCGCAGGGTTTCTGTCCCTGACGTGTCCCCGCTGCGACGGTCCGGAAAACTGTAAACGCTTGATCTCGTTGATGTGAGCGGGGTCTGACTTCGCGCTGTTGGCCGGTCACAACGTCCGGTGTCACAATAAGTGAAGGGGATGATCGGAGTTCGGGCCCCGAGTCCCCGCCAAAAACACATGGGGGTACTCGTCATGAAATGGACGATAGATGGCACGCTGCGCCGCCAGGCGCTGGTGCTGGGGATTGCAGCGCTCGCGGCCGTGAGTGCTGCGCAGGCGCAGGACGATGTCGACACGGTGGTCGTGACCGGCTCGCGCATCCGGCAAGATCCACTCAATCAACCGGCACCGCTCGTGACGGTCGACGAAGCAGCCATTGCCAAGTCAGGACTCACTGGCGTCGGCGATCTGCTGCAGCGGTTGCCGGTCTCCGGTGGCGGCCTCAACACCAAGTTCAACACCAGCGGCAACATCGGCTTCCCGCCTGACGGCGGCGGTGTCGGTGCCGGCGCTGCGACCGCGGATCTCCGCCACCTCGGCACCAAGCGCACGCTCGTGCTGGTCGACGGCATCCGCTGGGTGAACGAGTCCTCGGCGAGCGGCGTGTCTGCCGCGACCGATCTCAACACGATCCCCGTGAGCATCATCGATCACATCGAAGTGCTGCAGGACGGCGCTTCGGCGATCTACGGCTCGGATGCAATCGCCGGCGTGATCAACATCATCACCAAGAAACAGTTCGAGGGCATCGAGTTCTCGGCCTACGGTGGTGGGTACGATGAAGGCGACGGCGACACCACGCAGTTCAACATCTCAGGCGGCACTACCTCGGAAGCCACCCGGGCGTTTTTCGGCGTGAGCTACGTGGAACAGCAGCGCGTCAGCTCGGGAGACCGTGAGATTTCGGAATTCCCCACGCCTGGTCTCGGCCGATGCACGAACCGGTGCAGCTCCGGCACGCCGCAGGGCCGGTTCTTCTTCACCGACCCGAACACCGGTACGGGACTCAACCTGACGGTCAACGATGGTGTGACCGGGATTCCGGTCTATAACCCCATGGATCCGGCGGGTGGGCCGCGCACCGACAGCTTCCATCCATTCACCACCGCCGATCGGTTCAACTTCCAGCCCTTCAACCTGATCCAGACGCCGAGCGAGCGCATCGGGCTCTACTCGCAGGTGGAAACGGACCTGTCCGAGAACGTCAGCGTGTACGTGAAGGGCCTGTTCAACAACCGCCGTTCTACCAACCAGGCCGCGCCGGAACCGATCTTCATCGGACCGGAAGCGGGTAACGGCGGCGGCAGCCTCCTCGACGTCACGGAAGTCGACGTCAACAACCCATACAACCCGTTGGGCTTCACGCTCAACCTGAGCACGGATCCGATGGCGGGCGGAACCGATTACTTCATCGGGCGCCGTCCGCTGGAAGGTGGGCCGCGCATTTTCGAGCAGAACGTCGACACCTGGTACGTCGGCGGCGGATTCCGCGGCGATTT
>DATIEU010000579.1:0-25407 GCA_035455565.1 Steroidobacteraceae bacterium
GCCTCGCGTGGGTGCCGAACGCCACGACGTCGATCAGCGCATACGCCGGCACCGCCGATACGCTCACCGACTTCAACGACTTCACCTCGCGCATGGCGAGCCTGGGCTTCGACCATGCGTTCAGCCATCTGGGGCTCACACTCGAAGCTCGCTGGTGGGGCGACGCGGAGCTCTTCGAGTCGACGGCCGCGGCGGGCACGCTTTACTACAAGAACGAGGGTTGGCGGTTCTCGCTCAGCGGCGAGCTGCGTGAATCGGACTTCGAGCCGTTCGATTTCGACGTCACCATTCCGATCCGCGGGACGCTGGTGCCATTGTCGGGTGGCGCCGCATGCGGCGTGGACAATTCAGGCTACGGCGCTTCGCTCAGTCACACCGGGAAATCCTGGAGCGTGCTGCTCGCCGGTGTCCAGTACGATTACTCCGCGACCGATTGCGAACTGACCGCGCTCAACGTACCGCCGCAAGCGGGCAACCCGCCGCCGATCACGCGCGAGATCGTCCGGCGTATCGCCAGCGCAGTGCTGGCGCGCGGCGCCGAACTTCTCGGATCCGAGCTGACGCGCGAGAACGGTTTCCTCGACTACTCGCTCTGGGCATCGCTCGGCTACCAGTCGGGGCTCAGGTCCTTCACCCTCGACTATTTTCACGACCGCGAGGAGTTCGACGGACTGCTCGCCGATACGCTGATCGCGTCGGTCACGTTTCCCGTGAGCGGGCGGCTCGACCTGGAGCTGCGCCTCGGCGCGACCGACAGCGACCTCTCCGGCACGATCGCGTTCGCCGGCGTCACCCTCTTCGCGTTCCTGGGGAACTGAAACTGTGACGATTGCCCCCTGCTGACACGACTGCTGTCTTACCCCGCCTTCTCAGCGCGTGGCAACGCCTTGATAGCGTCCAGTCGCCGCATTCGCAGGCGCGCCGCGATCTCCTCTCCCGGCAGCGTCGATGTTTCTTCCGCGGTAGGTGCGCAACCTCGCGCGGCAGCGAGTGCGGTACGAAGGTAATCACCTTGCGGATACGGCCGGTCCTCGAGGCCGGTGCGCCCGCGGGCATCGGCCTCGCAGGCGAGCAGGAACGATTCAAACCGTTCGGGTCGGCGCAGCGCGTCGGTGTTCTCGAGCAGCTCGAGCACGGTGCCCGGGCGGAGCTCGAAAGCCCGATGCACCACGCCATGGTGACGCGCCACGAGAATCGCGAGATCGCGAAACTCGTTGGGCACACGCAGGCGCGCGCACAGCTCCGTCACCAGGCGCACGCTCGCGACTTCGTGTCCCGGGTGCCGCGGCCATTTCTCGTGCGGCGTGAGCGCCTTGCCGAGATCGTGCGTCAGTGCGGCGAACCGCACGCTCGCGAGCGGCGAAAGACGCGTCGCCATGTCGATGACCATGAGGGTGTGCACGCCGGTATCGATTTCCGGATGCCACTGCGCGGGTTGCGGAACGCCGAACAGCGCTTCGACTTCCGGAAAAATGTGGGTGAGGGCGCCGCACGCGCGCAATACCTCGAAAAAGGCCGCGGGCCGCGCCTCGCCGAGCGCCCGCTCGGTTTCCTGCCACACGCGTTCCGGCACCAGCGCCTGGACTTCGTCATTGGTGACCATCGCGCGCATCAGCTCGAGCGTTTCTCCGGCGACGCGAAATCCCAATGGCGCGAAGCGCGCCGCGAACCGCGCCACGCGCAGGATGCGCACCGGATCCTCGACGAAGGCGTCCGAGACGTGGCGCAACAGGCGAGCCTCGAGATCGCGCCGACCGCCATGAGGATCGATCAACGTGCCATCGGTGCTGCGGGCCATCGCATTGATGGTCAGGTCGCGACGGTTGAGATCGTCCTCGAGCGTGACCGTGGGCGCGGCGTCGGTGACGAACCCGCGGTAGCCGGCGCCCGACTTGCGCTCGCGGCGGGCGAGCGCGTACTCCTCCTGCGTTTGCGGATGCAGGAACACCGGGAACTCGCGACCTACCTGGCGGTATCCCTGGCGCAGCAGCTCATCGGGCGTGGCTCCGACCACGACCCAGTCACGCTCCGTGACCTTGCGGCCGAGCAACTCGTCCCGGACCGCGCCGCCCACCAGATACACTTCCATTGAGGAATCTTAGAGCCTCGTACGGGATGATTCACGCGCGTTACGAATTTCGGTTGCTGTCCGGCGTGCGATTGCTGATCGCCGCCGCGCTCTGCGCGCCGCTCGCTGGCTGCTATGTAATGCATGCGGCGCGCGGGCAATGGGACGTGATGGGGCGCCGCGAGCCGATCGCGGCTGTCGTGGCCGATCCGGCCACGCCGGTGCCCCTCAAGTCGCAGCTCGAGAGCGTGGTCGCGATCCGCGACTTCTCGGTGAAGGAGCTGGGGCTCCCCGACAACGACAGCTATCGCAGCTACGCCGACGTGCAGCGCCAATATGTGGTCTGGAACGTGTTCGCGACCGAGGAGTTCTCGGTCGAGCCACAGAACTGGTGTTTTCCGATTTCCGGCTGCGTCTCCTACCGCGGCTATTTCAACGAGCAGAAGGCACGGGATTTCGCCGCCAAGCTGGCCAAGCGCGGCTATGACGTGCACGTCGGCGGTGTCCCGGCGTATTCGACCCTCGGACATTTCGCCGACCCGGTGCTCAACACGATGCTGCGCTGGAGCGATGTGCAGCTCGCCGCGATCATCTTTCACGAGCTCGCCCACCAGGTGGTTTATGTGCCGGGCGACTCGTCGTTCAACGAGGGATTCGCTTCGGTGGTTGAAGCGGAGGGCGTGCGGCGCTGGCTGGACTCGGCAGGGCGCACGGCCGACCTCGAGTCTTTTCGCAGGCAGCGAGCCGACTATCTGCAGGTCGGCCGGCTCTTCGAGGCGACCCGCGCGCGGCTGCGCACCCTGTATGCAAGCGAGCTGCCGGTCGAGGAGATGCGGGCCGCAAAACAGGCCGAGTTCGCCGCGCTGCGCCAGGCATACGAGGAGCACAAGAGCACCGCGGGCGGCGGTCGCGCGAACTTCGATGCGTGGTTCGAACAGGGCATCAACAATGCGCATCTCGCGTCGGTGGGCACCTACCAGGATTGCGTCCCGGGACTGCGGCACCTCCTGGCGGAGGCTGGCAACGACCTGCCCGCCTTCTACGCGCGCGCCCGCGAGTTCGCGAAGCGCGATGCCACTGCGCGCCGGGCCGAGCTCTGCGCCAGCAAGGAGTGAGGCGGATCAGGTCCGCCGTGCGCTTTCGCGGAAGTCGTCCAGCAGACCCGCGCTCGACTTCGCGCCGAGATACTGCCGCACGATCCCGGGCATCGATTGCGGCTCGATGCCGAGCACGGCGAAGCCGTTCTCCCGGCACACGCTGTCGACCGTGAGCGAGCGGAAGTTATCGAGCGAGAACGGTTTGCCCGGCACCAGGCCGAGCACTACGCCCTGGATGCGTGCGAGGAAATCCGGCAAGCCGACGATCCAGCGCCGCAGGCGCAGCGTCCGCGCCGTGAACGCGACGATCTCACGCAACGTCATGACGTCCGGCCCACAGAGCTCGAGGCTGCGCTCGCTCGCGGCGCCGCCAGGCAAGCTGCGCAGCATCGCTTCCACGACGTCGCCGACGTACACGGGCGCGAAGCGCGCCGGGGCGCGCGCCAGCGGAAAGACCAACGGCACGAGCCTGAGCAGGCGCGCGAAGCGAGTGACGAACGAATCCCCCGGCCCGAACATCACCGAGGGCCTGAAGATGACGAAGTCGACGGCATCGGCGCATTCCGTCCGGATGACTTGTTCCGCTTCGCCCTTGGTGCGCAGGTAATGGCTCGGGCCCGCTTGCGCATCGGCGCCCAGCGAGCTCATGTGCAGCAGGCGCGTGACGCCCGCCGAGCGGCAGGTTGCCGCAACCTTGCGCGCCAGCTCGGTGTGCGCGGTATGAAAGCCCGAGCCGCCATGACCCCGTTCGTTGAGGATCCCGACCAGGTTGATCACGACGTCGACCGACTTGAACTGCAGCGCGAGCCCGCCAGCGTCGTGCACATTGGCATTCACCAGGTTGAGCTCGGGCAGCACCAGGAGATGGCGGTGGCGTTCGCGATTGCGCGTGAGCACCTTGACGCGATGACCCGCAGCGACCAGCCGCGTCACCAGCCGGCTGCCGACGAAGCCCGTACCACCCAGCACACAGATCGAAAGAGCGCTCATCGCGGGTAGCCCGATCGAAAAGAGTGGATTATAGGAGCCTGCCGGTCACAATCGGACTGGCCGATCGACCAAGGAGATGAAGATGAGACCCATTTTGACCGTGATCCTCGCCCTCACGCTCGCCGTACCGGGCCTGGCCCACGCCGCGGGAATGAGCTACAGCTACCTGGAAGCGGGCTACGCCGAGACCGAGATAGAAGCCGACGATGTCGACATGGACGGCGACGGGTACCGCATCAGCGGCTCGCTCGCCATCGCCCCCACCTATCACATCATCGTCGACTACTCGACGGCGGATCTCGAAGTCGAGAACTTCAACATTGGCGTTGACGTCGAGACGATCTCGATCGGGTTCGGTTATAACCGGCCGATCAGTCAGAGCGCGGACGCCATCGGTCGCATTCTCTACGTCGATTCGAGTGTGGACTTCGACTCGACGTTCGTCGATGCCTCCGCCGATGACAGCGGCCTCGGGTTGCAGTTTCACCTGCGCGGCCAGGTGATGGAGCGCATGGAAGTGGAGGGCGGCATCGATTACGTCGATATCGGCGATGACGACACCTCGCTTCTCCTCGAGGGACGATACTTCCTGACCGACGCGCTCGCGCTCGGTGCCGGCCTCAGGTTCGGGGACGACACCACGTCATACGGCGTGTCCTTGCGCTTCAACTTCGGGGCGAGCGTGACACGCTGAAAAAGCACAGGGCCCCTCGCGGGGCCCTGCACGTTAGTAACGGTGGAATGCGGCTAGCGGATCAGCAGGCCGAGTGGCTGGTTGCCGCGGCGGATGTTGAGCAGCAGCGACCGCTGTCCCTGCGAGGCTTCCTTGAGTTCTTCCATGTTCCTGACTGGCGCGCGGTTGACGCCGAAGATGACATCGTTCGGCCGCAAGCCGCTGTCCGCCGCCGGGCTTCCGGCCTCGACGCCACGCACCAGCACGCCGCCGCCGTTCTCGGCATCTTCGAGGGTGGCACCCTCCAGCTTCGGACTGAAATCCGCGGCGACCGGAAGGACATCGGCGCGCGCGCCGATGTTGGCAGCGACTTTCCGTGGCTTGCCATCGCGCAGCAGCCCGATCTCCACCTTGTCGCCCACGCGCAGCAGGCCGATGGAGTTGCGCAGCTCACCGCCGCTCTTGACGTTGTGCCCGTTGACCGACGTGATCACGTCATTGATCTTGATGCCAGCCTTCTCGGCCGCCGAGCCCTTCTGCACCTGGGTGACCAGGGCGCCCTGGGTATTCGCCGGCACGCCGACCGCATCCTGATCGCCCGGACCGAGCGTTTGCGTGACCACGCCCAGCAGTCCGCGCTTCACTTCGCCGAACTGGATCAGCTCGCCCATCACGTTCTTGACCATGTTCACCGGCACGGCGAAGCCGATACCGATGTTGCCGCCGCTGCGGGAGAGAATCGCGGAGTTGATGCCGAGCAGCTCGCCCTTCAGGTTGACGAGCGCGCCGCCGGAATTGCCGGGATTGATCGAGGCGTCGGTCTGGATGAAGTCTTCGTAGCCATCCTGCGTGAAACCGGGCGCGCGACCCATCGCGCTGATGATGCCCGAGGTGACCGTGTGCTCGAGACCGAAGGGATTGCCGATCGCCACCACGAAGTCGCCGACTTCGGCCTTGCCCGAATCGCCGAGCGGGATCGCAGGCAGCTTCGCGTCTTTCTCGTTGAGCTTGAGGACCGCGACGTCGGTGCCCGGATCGGAGCCCACCACCTTGGCGGTGTAGTTGTGCCCGTCCTCGGTCGTTACGGTGATTTCCTTGGCGTTTTCGACCACGTGCGCATTGGTGACGATATAGCCGTTCTTCTCGTCCACCACGACGCCGGAGCCCGCGGCCTGGAATTCGCGCTCGCTCGGGCCCTGACCCTGCGGGAACTGGTCGCCGAAAAAGCGCCGGAAAAACGGATCGTCGAACAGCGGGTTGCTGCCGCGCGCATCCTGGACAGTGCCGCGCGTGGCGATGCTCACGACGCTCGGTGAAATCCTCTTGATCATCGGCGCCAGTGTGGGCACCGGAGTTTCGTCCACCTGGGCGGGGAGTGCGGACTGGGCGGGCTCTGAGCCGCCCAGGTACAACGCGGAGACGCCGCCCACGAAGAACATCGAGACAGCCAGCGTCGCGACCAGCTTAATTCGCTTCATAATCAGGTGAATTCCTTGGATAGGCCAGTGGGGCGGATTTTACCGCGCCGCCCCGAACAGGGCCTAAAAGACCTGAAAAACGGGCGGAAAGTTCCGCCCGTTCCCGGGGCGTCTCAAGGCATCAGTGCGTGTCTACATTGATCCGGCGGGGCAGCACGCTCGGCTGCTTCGGAATCGCCACTTCGAGCACGCCATTCACGTACTTCGCCTTCACCGCCTGCGAGTCCGCAGTGTCCGGCAGGCTGAAGCGGCGGTAGAACTCGCCCGCCACGCGCTCGACGCGACGGAAACCATCCTTGTCTTCGCGCGACTCGCTCGTGCGCTTGCCACGCAGCGTCAGCACGCCCTTGTCGAGCGTGACTTCGATGTCTTTCGGATCGACGCCCGGCAGATCGGCATGCAACACGAACTGCTTGTCCTCTTCGCGAATGTCGACGGCCGGCACCCAGTCGACGACGGAGCTGCGTGAATCATCGCCAGACTCGTACGGCGCATTGAAAAGGCGCTCGAGATCACGGCTCAGGCGATTCACGAGCACCCACGGCTCGTATCTCACGACGTTCATTTCAACTTCCTCCAGGTTCAATTTGACGTGCGCCCCTGCGCACCCGTGGCCGGCGATTTAGGGATGCGCGAGCGCATTTCAATGTCGCCTCGATGTGCTCCGGAGTCGGTTCGCGGGCTCTGTGAGTGGATAACTTGTGCGTTAGCTGTGACTCTCCGGTGGACACAAGATATAGGTTTTGACTCATTGCGGGGGATGCCCTATGGCGATCAAGCCTTTCAGGAGGTAAATTTTGTAAGGTACTGATTAAATGACAGTTATAGACAGGGTTTTTGACTGAGAAAAATCTTGACGGCGCGGGAGGCGTGGAATTAGGCTTGCGCCCCTGACACAAGATGTTGTGTCCGCCGCCGAGGTGGCCACGCAGCTCGATCAGAAGAAACTCGCCTAGCACCCGCAGAGACGAAGCGTGGGAGCGCCAGTCAAAACCCATGAACACGGTTGTGAAGATCGATCCGCAAGATCTCGACAGCATCGCTTTTCAGGAAGCCTCGCTCGACATCTGGGACAAGAAGTACCGCCTCACCGCGAAAGACGGCACGCCCATCGACAAGACGATGGACGATACCTACAAGCGCGTCGCGCGCGCGCTCGCCGAAGTCGAGCGCGAAGAAATCCGCGAGCAGTGGTACGAGCGCTTCCTCTGGGCGCTGCGCAAGGGCGCGGTCGCTGCGGGTCGCGTGACGTCCAATGCGGGCGCGCTCGACCACAAGCCGGCCACCTCCACGATCAACTGCACCGTCTCCGGCACCATCCGCGATTCGATGGATGACATCCTGAGCCGCGTGCACGAGGCCGGGCTCACCCTCAAGGCCGGTTGCGGCATCGGTTACGAATTCTCGACGCTGCGGCCCCGCGGAGCCTACGTGTCGGGCGCGGGTTCCTATACCTCGGGGCCGCTCTCTTTCATGGATATCTACGACAAGATGTGCTTCACCGTGTCCTCGGCCGGCGGCCGCCGCGGCGCGCAGATGGGCACCTTCGACATCGGCCATCCCGACGCCATGGAGTTCATCCGCGTCAAGCGCGAAGCGGGGCGGCTGCGCCAGTTCAACCTGTCGCTATTGGTCACGGATGAGTTCATGCGCGCGGTGAAAGCCGATGCCGAGTGGAAGCTCGCGTACCCGGTCGGCCGCAAGGAATACGAGGCCGAGCAGCCCGATCTCAACGATGCGAGCCGCTATGTGTGGCGCGAATGGCCGGTGACCGACGAATACATCGTGAACGAGCAGGGCCTGGTCGCCTGCAAGGTCTACAAGACGCTGCCGGCGCGGCGCATGTGGGACGTGATCATGTCCTCGACCTACGACTTCGCGGAGCCGGGCTTCGTGCTGATCGACCGCGTCAACGAAATGAACAACAACTGGTTCTGCGAGAACATCCGCGCGACCAATCCTTGCGGCGAGCAGCCGCTGCCGCCCTACGGCTCGTGCCTGCTGGGCTCGATCAATCTCACGCGCTTCGTGCGCCACCCGTTCTCGGCGGAAGCGGACTTCGACTGGGACGAGTTCCGCCGCGTCGTGAAGGTGTTCACCCGCATGCTCGACAACGTGGTCGAGGTCAACGGCCTGCCGCTCGAGCGGCAGCGGGACGAGATCCGCCGCAAGCGCCGCCACGGCATGGGCTTCCTCGGTCTCGGTTCCGCCATCACGATGCTCGGCATGAAGTACGGCGCCAAGCCCTCGGTGATCTTCACCGAGCGCGTGGCGCGCGAGCTGGCCCTCGCCGGCTGGGAAGCGGCACTCGAGCTCGCCCGCGAAAAGGGGCCGGCGCCGATCATGGCCGAGGAGTTCACCGTCACCGCCGACATGCTGCGCAAGCGCCCGGAAATGGTGGCGGATGGCTGGCGCGTCGGCGCGAAGATCCCGGGGCGCATACTGCATGCGCGCTACAGCCGCTACATGCAGCGGGTCGCCAAGGTCGCCCCGGATCTCGTCGATGAGCTGGCGGAGGTGGGCGCCCGCTTCACGCACCACAGCTCGATCGCGCCGACCGGCACGATCTCGCTCTCGCTCGCCAACAACGCGAGCAACGGCATCGAGCCCTCGTTCGCGCATCACTATTTCCGCAACGTGATCCGCGAGGGACGCAAGACCAAGGAAAAGGTGGACGTGTTCTCCTTCGAGCTGCTCGCCTACCGCGAGCTGGTGAATCCGCGCGCCATGCCGGGCTCGAATAACGCGGGGGAGAAGCTGCCCGACTACTTCACGACGGCGGATACGGTCACGCCGAGGGAGCACGTCGACATCCAGGCGGCGGCGCAACTGTGGGTCGATTCCTCGATCTCCAAGACCGCCAACGTACCGACCGATTACAAGTACGAGGAGTTCAAGGACATTTATCTCTATGCCTACGAGCAGGGCCTGAAGGGTTGCACCACGTTCCGCTTCAACCCGGAGGCCTTCCAGGGAGTGCTGGTCAAGGAGGAAGACCTCAAGAACACCACCTACGTGTTCACGCTCGAGGATGGCACCGAGATCCAGGCCAAGGGCGATGAGGAGATCGAGTACGACGGCGAGAAGCACAGCGCCGCGAATCTCTTCGATGCCCTGAAAGAAGGCTACTACGGCAAGTTCTAACGTTTCGATCCAGCAGGTAACGCGCAATGAGCGCCATACGCATCGACAAGAAGATCACCAAGTACCGGGTGCAGAAGCCCGAGGACAAGGCCCGTGAGCAGAAGGACAGGGATCGCGAGCCCGAGGTCGTGCGCATGCGCGACGGGCGCGAGGCCAAGGTCATCCGGATGCACGAGAAGCTCGAGCGTCCGGAGATGCTGGTGGGCTCGACCTACAAGATCAAGACGCCGGTGTCGGATCACGCCATGTACGTGACCATCAACGACATCGTGCTGAACGAGGACACCGAGTACCAGCAGCGGCGTCCCTTCGAGATCTTCATCAACTCGAAGAACCTCGATCACTACCAGTGGATCGTGGCCCTGACGCGCATCATCTCGGCCGTGTTCCGCAAGGGCGGCGACACGACTTTCCTGGTCGATGAGCTCAAGGCGGTGTTCGACCCGCGCGGCGGCTACTGGCAGGCGGGCGGCAAGTTCATGCCCTCGATCATCGCGGAGCTGGGCTACGTCATCGAGCGGCACCTGCAGTCGATCGGCCTGATGGCGAAGCCCCAGATCGACGAGCATCGCCAGAAGCTGATCGACGAGAAGCGCGCCGAGTTCGAGTCGCGGCGCAAGCAGCAGGATGCGTTCGCCAAATCGCATTACCCCGAAGGGGCGCAGCTCTGCGCCAAGTGCAATACCGCGGCCGTCGTGATGATGGACGGCTGCATGACGTGTCTCGCGTGCGGTGATTCGAAATGCGGATGAGGTGAGCGACTCCCCCGTAAAGCCAATCGCCAGCCGGTTTACCGGCACGTCGGATCCGGGTTCCCCGCCCGGTGAACTCCCCCGCCAGGGAGGTGATGTGCCCTTTTACAAGGCAGCCTTCGGGCTGCCTTGTTTTTCGCGGCGCTCCGGCAGGCGCTTCAGGCGACACGCGTCACGTTGGCGCGGGGCGTCTCGCCGGTAGAATCCGCCGCCGAGGGAGCCAAGGGAGTCCCCCGCTGAAAAGCTTCACGACAGCGCTGATCGTCGCACTCATCGCCTGGAGCACCGGTGCCCAGGCGGCCGCAAGCCCGTTCGTGCGACCGGCGGAGATCGAACCGGACGTGCGCTTCTGGACACGCGTCTATACCGAGGTCACCACCAACGGCGGCTTCGTGCACGACGACCGGCACCTGGGCGTGGTCTACGAAGTGATGACGTTTCCCGAGAGCCTATCACCCAGCGAACGAGGGAAGCGCGTGGAACGCGCCAAGGACAAGTACCGCGCGGTCCTCCGGCGCCTGGCGCAGGGCGGGCAGAGCCCCGACCCGGATCTCGATAGCCGCGTGCGTGCGCTCTGGCCCGAGAACACCAGCCCGCGCGCATTCGAGGAAGCGATCCCGGCGGTGCGCTTCCAGCTGGGCCAGGCGGATCGTTTTCGCGAGGGCCTGATCCGCGCTGGTGCCTACGAAGCACACATCGCCGAGACCTTCGCCAACCTGGGATTGCCGGCCGAGCTCGCGGCCCTGCCGCACGTCGAGTCCTCGTTCAACCCCGATGCCTATTCGCACGCGGGCGCTGCGGGCCTGTGGCAGTTCATGCGCTCGACCGGCAGGCGCTACATGCGCATCGACTCGGTCGTCGACGAGCGCATGGATCCCTATCGTTCCACCGAGGCCGCGGCCCAGCTCCTCGAGTTCAACTACAACCTGCTCGGCACCTGGCCACTTGCACTCACGGCGTACAACCACGGCGCGGCCGGTATGCGCCGCGCCAAGGAAAAGCAGCGCACCGACGACATCGTGACCATCATCCGCAAGCACAAGAGCCGCACGTTCGGCTTCGCTTCGCGCAACTACTATGTGGCGTTCCTGGCGGCGCTCGACGTGGATCGCGAAGCCGAGAAATACTTCGGGCCGCTCACGCGCCACGTCGAAGTCAAGGCGCATACGGTTGCCGTGCCAGCGTATGTGCCCGTCACGGCGCTGGAGCGCGTCTTCACGGTCGATCGGTATCTGCTGCGCTCATTGAACCCCGCACTCACGGCCGCGGTGTGGGAAGGCGATCGCTATGTGCCGAAGGGCTACCTGTTGCGGGTGCCCGAGTACGTTGCGGCCGCCCAGGAACCCGGGGCTCGCTTCGCCACGCTCGATGCCGGTGAGAAGTTCGAGGGGCAGAAGGCGGACAAGCTCTATCGCGTGCGCAGTGGCGACACGCTCTCGGGCATCGCGTCGGCACACGGCACGACGGTGGCGACGCTCATGCGCATCAACGGCATGAGCCGCGCGAACCAGCTGCGTCGCGGGCAGCTGCTGCACATGCCGGGTTCCGAGCCGCGACCTGTGGCGGTCGCGGCGGCGCAGCCCAAGGCGGCCACGCCGCCGCAAATCCCGCCGAGTGGCGAGACCGCGGCGGTATACGTCGTGCGCCGGGGCGACGCGCTGTCGGAAATCGCCCGCCGCGTGGGCACCTCGGAAAGCGAGCTCCTGAGTCTCAACAATCTCACCGATCGCAACTTCATCTATGAAGGGCAGGAGCTCAAGATTTCGGCGACCCCGGTGACCGTGGCGCAGCTCCCCGCCGGCACGGTGACCATCGCCGAGCTCGCGCCCGAGTCGTACATCGTCGTCGACGCCGAAGCGCAACCCGAGGAAACGAAGGTGAACGATCGCGAGATCGCGCGGGCCCAGGCGGCGGAGCCCGTTTCCGCCGCGCAGGCCGAGGCTCTGGGCCCGACCCTGGTCACGGGCTCACAGACCGTCGCCATGGCGGCCGACCCGAGCGACTACACTATCGCGGACGACGGCACTATTGAGGTGCAGGCAGCGGAAACGCTGGGCCATTATGCGGATTGGCTCGGCCTGCGCGCCTCGCAGCTGCGTGAGCTGAACAACATGCGCTACGGGACCCCGGTTGTGATCGGACGACGCTTCAAGCTCGACCTGTCGCAGGCGACCGGCGAGACCTTCGAGCAGCGGCGGCGCGACTACCACCAGAAGCTGCAGGAAGAGTTCTTCGCCGCCAACCGCATCGTCGGCACCGAGATCCACGTGGTGAGACGCGGCGAATCGCTCTGGACCATCGCGCAGAAGTATCAGAACGTGCCCATCTGGCTGCTGCGCCAGTACAACCCCGACGTCGACTTCGGCGACGTGCGACCGCGCACCGAGCTCGTCATGCCGCGCATTGAATCGAGCGTCAACCCGCAGTCGACCCGCCTGTCCGCGTCATGAACCGCCGGCGGCTGACGCCCGCGTTGCTCGCGTTGCTGCTCGCGGGCTGCGGGACCTTCCAGGCCTATGAGGGTCCGAAGCGCCCCGCGAGCGAGCTCGCGATCGTGAGCGGCTCATCCAAGTTCAGCGCCAACTCGCCGCTCGCCCTCATAATCCGTTCCGTGGACGAGCGCAGCGTCGACGTGCGCTACAACAGCATCGCACTGATACCCGGCAAACACCGCTTGATCGTCGACTGCCACATTGGCGAGGAAGCCGGTGCCGCCAGCCGCCACATTCTCGATGTTGACGTGGGTGCGGGCGATCGCTATGGGCTGAGCGCGCAGATGCGGCCGGGCAACCGCTCATGCGAGAGCGTGACGCTGGAATCGCGCTGACTCAGCGCGCGTCGGTCCCGATACGCTCGGCGAAGGCGCGCAAACCGGCGAGCTCCATCCCGGACAGGTCGTAGCGTCGCGGCTCTTCGCCTGCCGTGCGCAGTTCGAGCGACAGCACGTTGGCCGCCGCCATCTGCGTGACCTGCTGGGGTGTGACCGCGTAATAGGCCTCGCCCACCCAATGCGCCGGGCGTTCGTAGACCGCGCGCCCCATGCCCAGATCGTGGGCGTTGGCGCTCACGAACGCGGGTTCGAGGATGTCCTCATCGACGCTGATCCGTACTGCGGGCGGTGCCGGCCGCGCAGCGATGGGCTCGCCGCGCCCCTCCGAGCCGCGCACCACGCTGAGCCACAGGTACGTATCGCGTTGGCCCATGCGGTTGACCTCGAGCGGGGCGAGGTACGCGAAGCTCGCGGCCTGCAGGCCGCGTTCCGGCTGCGGCGAGTAGAACTCGAGCGGAGCCGGCATGCTGGTGACCGTGACGCCGGTGTGCTCGTCGAGTGCCTCGCGCACCTCGGTCGGTGTCGTGGTCGCGCAGGCCGCAACCAGCAGGCCCAAGGTCGCCAAAGGCGTCGGATTTCGCATGCCGCGTCCCCCACGATGCCGCGAGTTGCGGTAGGCCGGCTCGACTGTTCGGCCATCAAGCATAATGGCAAAGTGCGGGCTCGCGGGAGCGGATTCGGAGCTCGAGGATCGTGCGGACGGTCGTGTTCGTCGTGCCGTTTTTCATGGAGGCGACACTGCGCTTCGTCTCCGGCACCGCGCGTCTACCCGACATTCGCCTGGGGCTCGTGAGCCAGGATCCGCTCGAGCGTCTTCCCGAGGATCTGCGCAGCCGGATCGCAGCTCACTGGCGCGTCGGCAATGCGCTCGACCCGCAGCAGATCGCCGACGCAGTGGCCGGGCTCGCGCGCCAGATCGGGCCCGCAGAGCGACTCATCGGTTCCCTCGAACAGCTGCAGGTGCCGCTGGCCCAGGTGCGCGCGCACCTCGGACTGCCCGGGTTGTCGGTGCAGGCGGCGGAAAACTTCCGCGACAAGTCGACGATGAAGCGCGTATTCGAAGCCGCCGGTGTGCCGTGCGCGCGGCATCGGCTCGCCTCAACCAGCACCGAAGCCGTCGAGTTCGTGCGTCGAGTGGGGTTTCCGGTGGTGGTGAAGCCGCCGGCCGGAGCGGGCGCCATCAATACGTTCCGGCTCGAAAACGCAGCCCAACTCGAGGAATACCTCGCGCGACATCCACTCGATCCTGCGCGCCCGACGCTGTTCGAGGAATTCCTGCAGGGCGAGGAGCATTCCTTCGACAGCGTGTGCATCGATGGGCGCCTCGTGTGGTATTCGATTTCGCGTTACCTGCCGGCACCACTCACTGTGCTCGAAAATCCATGGATCCAGTGGTGCGTGCTCCTGCCGCGCGATATCGACAGTCCCACGTATGCCGACATTCGCTCGATCGCTCACCCGGCGCTGCGCGCACTCGGGCTCGAGACCGGTATGACCCACATGGAATGGTTTCGCCGCACCGGTGGCGAGCTGGCGATCTCGGAAGTCGCCGCGCGTCCTCCGGGCGCGCAGTTCACCTCGCTCATCTCGTATGCATGCGATTGCGATTTCTATCGTGCCTGGCCGCGGCTCATGGTGTACGACGAGTTCGCGCCGCCACGTCGCGACTACGCCGCCGGCGCTGCATACCTGCGCGGCATGGGGCAGGGACGCGTCAAGGCGGTGCACGGCCTCACGCAGGCACAGCGCGAGTTGGGCGCGCTGGTCGTCGAAGCGCAGCTGCCGCAGCTGGGACAGCCGCAACCCTCGGGCTACGAAGGCGCGGGCTACCTCATCGTGCGGCATCCCGATACGCGCGTCGTGGAACAAGCCTTGCGCCGCGTCGTCGAATTGATTCGCGTCGAACTTGGATGACGCGTCTGCATCTGGCGACGGTTTCGCATATCGCGCTTCGTCACTGTGACGTGCTCCCGGTCCCGACGCTCCGCGGCGGCCTCTATAATCCGCCGCGGTGACGTTGGTCCGGGGAATTCGAGGCATGCGCAAGCTGCTGACGCTGATGCTCGCGGGAGTGCTCGCGATACAGGCCGGGGATGCGATCCCGACGGTTTCGTTCGAGCCCGCCGACCTGATCGTCGTCCACAAGTCGAAGCGCAGCCTCCTGCTGTTTCGCGACGGCGCCATCGTCGGCGACTACCGCATTGCGCTGGGTCTCGATCCGAACGGGCCCAAGCAGCGCGAAGGCGACTTCCGCACGCCGGAGGGTCGCTATCGCATCACGCGGCGCAACCCGCAGAGCGATTTCTTCCTGGCGCTGCAGATCTCCTATCCCAACGATCGCGATGTAGCGCGTGCGCGCCAGCAGGGCTGGGCCGCCGGCGGGCAGATCATGATCCACGGCATGCCCAATCGCCTGAAACATCCGCCGGAGTATTATGAGAGGCGTGACTGGACGGACGGCTGCATCGCCGTGTCGAACTCGGACATGGTGGAGATCTGGCTGCTGACCGGCCACGACACACCGGTCGAAATCTATCCATAGACACGCGCTGTACGCGTTTGAGAGCCATAAAGTCCTCTTCAGTGGAAACGCTCCTCGACAACCCCGAGGTCGTCGACGCGCGCGTCACGCCCAAGGGCAGCCTCGACAATCTGTCGCAGGCGGAGATGGCGAAGCTCCTCGACAGCCGCGGCCCGATCTTCGAGCTGTTTCGCAAGTGCGCGCTTGCCGTGCTCAACTCCGGCAGTTCCCTCGACAACGCCAAGGAGGTGTTCGAGCGTTACCGCGACTTCGACATCCGCATCATCCGCCAGGCGTGGGGCATCAAGCTCGAGATCCACAATGCCCCCGCCAGTGCGTTCGTCGACGGCGAGATGATCCGCGGCATCAAGGAGCACCTCTTCGCGGTGTTGCGCGACGTGCTGTACACCGCCAACGAAGTGATCGACAGCGGGCACTTCGACCTGCGCGAAACCGCCGGCATCACCGACGCGGTGTTTCACATCCTGCGCAACGCGCGCGTGCTCGACGTCAAGGGGCGTCCGAACCTGATCGTCTGCTGGGGCGGCCACGCGATCAGCCGTGAGGAATACGAATACACCAAGAAGGTCGGTTACGAGCTGGGGTTGCGCGGCCTCGATGTCTGCACCGGCTGCGGGCCCGGTGCCATGAAGGGACCGATGAAGGGCGCGACCATCGGCCACATGAAGCAACGCATCGTCAACGGGCGTTATCTCGGCATCACGGAGCCGGGGATCATCGCGGCTGAACCGCCCAACGCGATCGTAAGCCACCTCGTGATCATGCCTGACATCGAAAAGCGGCTCGAAGCGTTCGTGCGACTCGGTCACGGCATCGTGATCTTTCCGGGCGGCGCGGGCACCACGGAAGAAATCCTCTATCTGCTCGGCGTGCTCCTCGACCCGCGCAATGCCGAACAGCCGCTGCCCCTGATCGTCACCGGGCCGATGGAAAGCGCCGGGTATTTCGAGCAGTTGCAGGAATTCATAAGCGCCACGCTCGGCGCCACGGCGCTCAAGCGCTTTCGTATCATCATTGGCGATCCGCCCGCGGTGGGGCGTGAGCTGGTTCGGGCGCTCGACCAGGTGCGCGCGTGGCGCAAGCGCACCAGCGATTCCTACAACTTCAACTGGCTGCTGCACGTGCCACCCGAGCTGCAGAAGCCCTTCGAAGTCACGCACGAGAGCATGCGCTCGCTCAAGCTCGACGCGCAGCAGCCCGTGCACGTGCTGGCCGCCAACCTGCGGCGGCTGTTCTCGGGCATCGTCGCCGGCAACGTCAAGGAATACGGCATTCGCGCGATCGAGCGCCTCGGGCCCTTCGAGGTGCATGGCGACCGCGCCATCGTGAGCGCGCTGGACAAGCTGCTGACCGCCTATGTCGCGGAGCGGCGCATGCAGATCACCGGCGACGAGTACCGTCCGTGCTACCGGCTGGTCGCCTGAAGTCCGGTACGGCACGCAGGTAGCCTCGCGACCCGCCAGACCTCATCATCGCGCCATGACGCCGGTGCGCATCCGTTACCGCTTCGTCCTGCCCGACGGCCGGCGTGAATCGTTCGACCTCAAGTTCGATCCGCAGGATTTTCGCCTGCTGAATCCGCAGCCCGCGGAGTTGCCGTTCTGGACGGCGCTCGATTGCAAGCAATGCGAGAACTGCCCTCTCAAGGTCGAAACCCATCCGCATTGCCCGGTGGCCGTGCACCTGGTCGGGATCATCGAGCGGCTCGAGAAACTGGTCTCCTACGACCAGGTGCGCATCGACGTGGTTACCGCGGAGCGCACCGTCACGCACGAGACCACGGCGCAGCAGGCGCTGAGCTCGCTCCTCGGTCTCATCATCGCCACCAGCGGTTGTCCGCGCACCGAGTTCCTGCGGCCCATGGCGCGCTTTCACCTGCCGTTCGCGAGCGAACTGGAAACCGTGTACCGCTCGGTGTCCATGTACGCGCTCGCGCAGCTCATCAAGGCGGGCAACGGAACACCGCCTGATACCAGCCTCGAAGGCCTGAAAAAAGCCTATGGGGAATTGCATCGCGTGAACCGCGGACTCGCCAAGCGCATCGGCGCGGCCACCGGCGGCGATCCGGCGCGCAATGCGGTCGCGCTGCTCGATGCATACACGACGTTGTTGCCGAACGCGATCGAGCAGGCGCTCGCCGACATGCGACCGCTGTTCGGAGCGCTGCTCGATGACGCACGCTGAGCACGGCGTGCGCGGCCTCACACGGGCATAACGCGAACGTTCGCGACACCAGTCGCACTCGGACAGTGCCTGCGTCTCGGCCTCCGGCAACCGCCGGGCCCCTGTGAACCAGTTCCTGTCGCCCCCCTATTGTCGGGCAGTAGTGTCCCGCCGAATCAGTGAGATCCATGGGCATGAGCGACAGTAAGACTTACAAGATCGAAGCTTCCGGCGGGCGTCGTGGCGCCAGCGGGGGATGCTTCCATGTCGCGCGGTAAGACCGAGACGTGGGAAGCGTACTCGACGTGGCTCAATCGCTCGCAGAAGGGCGGCGGCCGCCACTCGGCCATCACGCGCAACCTCAATAGCTGGAACAACTACAAGAGCTGGGCGGACAAGATCCGCAGCTCCTGGGACGACGAGAAGTAGCTAGAGGCTGCTGCCTTCGGGCACCGGCTCCGGTGCCAGCGGCTCGGCGCTCGCCTCTGTTTCACCGTTACTGGCCACCGCAACCGCCTCCGTAACTGGCGGCGCCGCAACCGTTTGTGCCTGCGGCGTGCGCGATTCCAGCCAGTCGACCAGCGGGTTCCACTGCTCGATGTCCTCACGCACCAGGTAGGGCTTCATCTCGTGGATGCCGACGCCGAGCTCGGCACCCCGGATGTAATTCTGCGAATCGCGAAACGTCGCCACGATCGGGATCTGCAGGGTGGCGAGGAAGCGCATCAGCGACTGGTAGATGAGCGTGTGCTTGCGCACGCGGTTGGCGATCACGCCGATGCGATTGTCATTGCGCCGCACTTTCGCAACCAGCAGCAGATCGGCGATGCACTTCGAGCAGGCGTGGATATCGATGTCCGATGGCAGGACGGGTACGAGCACCGCGTCGGCACCGCGCGTGAGCTCGGGCATTTCGTGGGGCGAGAGCGCCGCCGGAGTGTCGATCACCAGGCGCTGAGCTTCGGACGGCAGTCGCAGGTGAAAGCTGCGCGTGGTGCGGTTGTTGCGCTCGTAGGCGGCGATGCCGTGGATCGGCGGCTGCTGCGGCGCGCGCTTCTTGAGCCAGCGGATGCCCGAACCCTGAGGGTCATAATCCATGAGAACGGGACGCAGATCACGAACCGCGTAGTAGCTTGCCAGGTTGATCGCAATGGTGGTCTTGCCAGATCCGCCTTTCGGGTTGAGAACGACGACTCGGTACATGGATTAGTGCGCGCTGGCTCACGCGATGGGGCGTGTTCAAGCCTACGCACGGCCTCCTGAGCGCGCAAGCACGGAATCCCGTCGCAAGAGTGCCAGCGTGTCGGCTTGTGATCGTGCTCACGCCTGCGCGTGGGAGCGGCTGCCTATAGTCGCTCATCGTTTTGCACACGAGACCCACAATGGAAGTGCTGCTGCTCGCCTGGGACGAGATCGACGACCTCATCGGGTGCATCCGCAAGGTGTGGCTCGGCGTGCGCACCGACATTTCGGCCGGTTCTACGGCCGAGCACTAGAACCTCGCGCGTGTCCGCGCGCGCATTCCCTCACCACTGACTCCCACAACCGCTCGGCCCGAGCGGTCGAGCTTGATTTCTACGTCCGCGGCCGCAAAATTTGCGGCCGTCCCGACGTTTCGCATTCCACGCCGAGCACGATATGAGCGCCACCGCCCCCGATCGCGAGACCCGCGGCTTCCAGGCCGAGGTCAAGCAACTCCTCAAGCTGATGGTTCACTCGCTCTACAGCCACCGGGAGATTTTCCTGCGCGAGCTGATTTCCAACGCCGCCGACGCGGCGGACAAGCTGCGTTTCGAGGCGCTCGCGCGGCCCGAGCTCCTGAGCGAGGAGCCCGAGCTCGCAATCCGCGTCGATTACGATGCCAAACAGGGCACGCTCACGATCACCGACAATGGCATCGGCATGTCGCGCGCCGAGATCGTCGAGCAGCTAGGCACCATCGCCAAGTCCGGCACCGCGGAATTCTTCAGCCGCCTCACCGGCGAGCAGCAGCAGGACTCACGCCTGATCGGGCAGTTCGGTGTGGGGTTCTACTCGGCGTTCATCGTGGCCAACCGGGTGGAGGTCGCCTCGCGCAAGGCGGGCCTGCCGGCCGCCGAGGGCGTGCGCTGGGAATCGACGGGGGAAGGCGAGTTCAACGTCGAAACCGTGACGCGTGCGCAGCGTGGCACGAGCGTTACGCTGCATCTCAAGCCCGATGCGCGCGAGTTCGCCGACGGCCTGCGACTGCGAGGACTCGTGCGGCGCTACTCGGATCACATCGCGATACCGGTGCGCATGCCGAAGGAGGGCGCTGCCTCGCTCGATTACGAGACGGTCAACCACGCGCAGGCGCTCTGGACGCGGCCGCGCAGCGAAGTGACCGACGAGGAATACCGCGAGTTCTACGCCCACGTTTCGCACGACCACGCCGATCCGCTGGCCTGGAGCCACAACAAGGTCGAAGGCAAGCGCGAGTACACGAGCCTCCTCTATCTGCCCGCGCATGCGCCCTTCGACCTGTGGCAGCGCGAGGGCCGGCGCGGCGTCAAGTTGTACGTGCGGCGCGTCTTCATCATGGACGATGCCGAGCAACTGCTGCCGCTCTACCTGCGCTTCATCAAGGGCGTAGTGGATTGCGGCGATCTGCCGCTCAACGTCTCGCGCGAGCTCCTGCAACAGGTGCCGGAGATCGAGAGCATGCGCGGCGCACTGACGCGGCGCGTGCTCGACCTGTTGGCGAAACTCGCCAGCGACGAAGCGGAGAAGTATCAGACCTTCTGGAACGAATTCGGCCGAGTCCTGAAAGAGGGGCTCGCGGAAGATCCCGCCAACCAGGAGCGCATCGCGAAGCTGTTGCGGTTTTCGACCACGCACACCGAGCGTGCCGAACAGGACCAGTCGCTCGAGCACTATCGCCAGCGCATGCCGGCGGGCCAGGAGCGCATCTTCTATGTGGTAGGCGAGGACTTCGCCGCCGCGCGCTCGAGTCCCCACCTGGAAATCTACCGCCGCAAGGGGATCGAGGTGTTGTTACTCAGCGAGCGTCTCGACGAATGGCTGGTGGGACACCTGCCGGAGTTCGACGGCAAGCGCCTGCACGACATCACGCGCGGCGACCTTGCGCTCGGGAGCCTCCTGGGCGAGGCCGAGCAGAAGCTGCGCGAAGCGGATCTCAGGGAGAGCAAGAACCTGCTCCGCCGCGTAAAGGAAGCGCTGGGGGAACGCGTGAGCGAAGTGCGCGTGAGCAGCCGGCTCACCGATTCACCCGCCTGCCTGGTGCTCGGCGAGCACGACCTGAGCCGGCCGATGCAGAAGCTCCTGGAGGCGAGCGGGCAGAAGCCGCCCGCAAGCAAGCCGGCGCTCGAGTTGAATGTGCAGCACGCGCTCGTCAGGCACCTCGAGAGCCTGGATGCGGAGCGCTTCAGCGAGCTTGCGCTGGTGCTGTTCGACCAGGCGTTGCTCGCAGACGGCGCGCGCCCGGAAGAGCCCGCCGAGTTCGTGCGGCGGCTCAATCGCCTGCTGCTGTCGTTCGGTGAAGCGCGCCCAGCGGATGCGCCGAAGACCTGACGCGCAATTCCCGCGCGCCCGGCACGCTGTGACACAATCACCCCGCTACGCGGCCGGCCCGGTCGCGTAGATTTCAGGAGACTCCCATGACCACCCCCGACAGACCCAAGGATGCCGACCTGCGCGACCGCCTGACACCCGAGCAGTATCACGTCACGCAGGAGAAGGGCACCGAACGCGCCTTCAGCGGCCGCTATGCCTTCAACAAGGACAAGGGTGTTTATAGCTGCGTCGTGTGCGGCAATGAGCTGTTCCGCTCGGACGAGAAATATGATTCGGGGTCCGGCTGGCCGAGCTTCTGGTTGCCTCTCGCCGGCGACCGCGTACGCACGGAGACTGATAGCAGCCACGGCATGATGCGCACCGAGGTGCAGTGCGCGAAATGCGGCGCGCACCTCGGGCACGTGTTCGAAGACGGTCCGCAGCCGACCGGCCTGCGCTACTGCATCAACTCGGCTTCGCTCGATTTCGCGCCCAAGACCAAGTAACTGCCACTGACAGGTACCCCAATGAAGACGCTTGCCCTGCGGCTCACGTGGCCGCTGCTCCTGACGCTCTGTGTCGCTTGCAACGCCGGCGAGAAGGCGCCCGCGGAAGAGGCGCCCGCAGCGGCACCACCCGCCGACACCACTACAACGCCCGAGGGGCTCGCGATCACGGAGCTCGCTCCCGGCTCCGGCGACGCTATCGCACCCGGTTCGATGGCCGTGGTGCACTACACGGGGTGGCTCTACGACACCGGGGCGCCGGAGCACAAGGGTCGTAAGTTCGACAGCTCGGTCGATCGCGGCGAGCCTTTCAAGTTCACGCTCGGCGCGGGCGAAGTGATCCGCGGCTGGGACCAGGGGGTCGAGGGCATGAAGAAAGGCGGCAAGCGCCGGCTGGTGATTCCAGCCGCGCTCGCCTACGGGGACAGCGGCGCGGGCGGCGTGATCCCGCCCGGCGCGACGCTGGTGTTCGACGTCGAGCTCCTGGGCATCGAGTCGGCCGCCGCGCCAGCTCCGCAATAACCGCCATTACAGGGAGACTCACCTTGTCGCGCTATGCGCTCTGCGTCCTGTGCGGGTGTCTGTCGGTCGCGGTCGCGGATGCCGCCACGCTGCTGCATGCGGGAAAACTGATCGACGGCGTATCGAAGCAGCCACGCGAGCGGGTGACCGTGGTGGTCGAAGGCAATCGCATCACGTCCATCGAGAGTGGTTTCCGGGCCGGCACGGCCCAGGACCGCGTCATCGACCTCGGGCAGGCGACGCTGCTTCCCGGGTTGATGGATATGCACGTGCACATCACCGAGGAGAACAAGCCGGGATATGAACTCGCGCGCTTCAAGAGATCCGCGGCGGACTACGCGTACGACGGCGCGGTGTTCGCCGAGCGCACGCTCAAGGCGGGCTTCACCACCGTGCGCGACACGGGGGACATCCTCTACAACGTGTCACTCAGCCTGCGCAACGCCATCAATGCCGGCAAGGTGGTCGGGCCGCGCATCTTCGCCGCGGGTCGCATCATCGCGACCACCGGAGGACATGGAGACTTCACCAACGGCTGGGGCCCGCATCTGCTCGCCGCGCCGGGTGTCGAGGACAACATCGTCGATGGACCGGCCGAGGCAATGCGGGCTGTGCGCCAGCACTACAAGGACGGCACCGATGTCATCAAGATCACGGTGACCGGCGGCGTCCTGAGCATCGCCACGAGCGGCATGGCGCCGCAATTCAGCGACGAGGAGTTGCGCGCCGTCATCAACACCGCGCATGACTACGGCATGACGGTTGCCGCTCATGCCCACGGACTGGAGGGCATGACGCGCGCGGTGAAGGCCGGCATCGACTCGATCGAGCACGGCACGTTCATGGATCGCAACCTGATGGAGCTCATGAAGAAGGCGGGCACGCACTACGTGCCGACGATCTCGGCCGGTCGCTGGGTGTACGAGCAGGCGCAGAAGCCCGGTGCGTATCCCGACGTGGTGCGCGACAAGGCGCTCGCGATCGGCCCGCAGATCCAGAAGACGTTCGGGGACGCCTATCGCGCAGGCGTGCGCGTGATGTTCGGCACGGATGCTGGCGTCTTTCCGCACGGCCTCAACGCGCGCGAGTTCCAGTACATGGTGGAAGCGGGGATGCCGGCGATGGAGGCGATCCAGTCTGCGACCATCGTGCCGGCGCGTTTCCTCAAGATCGACGACCGCCTGGGGAGCGTCGAGACCGGCAAGATCGCGGACCTGGTCGCGGTGCCGGGCGACCCCCTGGGTGACATCACACTGCTGCAGCACGTTTCCTTTGTCATGAAGGATGGCGCGATCTACAGCGAGCCGGAAGCTCGCTGAGCGGCGCGGGCGCCCGCCCGGTGCAGCAGGCAGCACCCGTGTCTTTTCGCCCACCGCGCCCCGAAAAGCTCGTCATCCGGGGTCCCACGGGCGATCTCGAAGCGGTGCTGGAAGAACCGGCGAAGCACACCGGGGCGCGCTTCGGCGTGGTGTGTCATCCCCACCCACTCGGCGGCGGAACGCTCGACAACAAGGTGGTGCACACCGTCGCGCGCGTGATGCAGGAGCTCGGCCTGCCGACGTTGCGATTCAATTTCCGTGGCGTGGGCGCGAGTGCCGGCAAGTTCGACGACGGTGTGGGCGAGACCGACGACGTGCTCGCAGTGATCGACTGGGGCCGGGAGCGCTGGCCGCACGCGGCGCCCTGGCTCGCCGGCTTTTCGTTCGGTGCGTTCGTGGCGCTGCGCGCGAGCGAGCGGCGCCGCGCGCAACGGCTCATTACCATCGCACCCCCCGTGCAGCGCTTTCAGTTCACGGGATTGAAGGCTCCCGACTGCCCGTGGCTCATCGTGCAGGGCGATCAGGACGAGATCGTCGACTGCCTGGCGGTGCTGGCGTGGGCGCGGTCGTTGTCACCGCCACCGGAAGTGGCGATCCTGCCGGGGGCAGGCCACTTCTTTCATGGCCGGCTGCAGGATCTCAAGGACACGATCTGGAAGCACGCTGGGGCGAGTGGCACGACCCCGGGTGCGTGATCAGGCGGAAAAACCAGCCGCCGGAGCGGGGGAAACCGCTCCGGCCAGCTTGTGAATTCATCAGTTGACGAAGGACTTGAGGTTCTTTAGGGCCATCACGCGGACCTTGCGGCTCGCGGGCTTCGCCTTGAACATCATCTTCTGGCCGGTGAAGGGGTTGATGCCTTCGCGCGCCTTCGTGGCCGGGCGCTTCACGACCTTCATCTTGAGCAGGCCCGGCATGGTGAACAGCCCGTTGCCGCGCAGGCTCTTCTTGATCACTCCGCCGAGCGATTCAAACACGGCACCGACTTGCTTCTTGGAAAGATCGGTTTCCTTGGCAATATGCGCGAGTACCTCGGACTTGGTCGGTGCAGCATTCTTTTTCGCCATCGTTGCAGTCTCCTCTGGTTTCTTTAGTGGGGCGGGCGCCCCTGTAGAAAAGCGGGCGGCAAAATAGCACAAGAAAACGCCTCGGGTAAGCGTTGGCGCAAAATATTTTTCGTGCCAGCGACGCTGGAAATGCCTAGTTTTGCAGGCTCTCGCGCACACGCCGCGGAGTGCTGCTGTCGCCCAACGCGGACGCGCGCTGCGTGCACGGGTTCGATTCTTGCTTCACACATCGGCGTAAGCCCCCGATTTCCTCGCGGGCCACGCCTCAGCGCAGCAGGATCAGCAGCGCCTGCAGACCGATCAGCACGAAGAGCGCCGACAGGTCGAGGCCACCAATGGGCGGGATTACGCGCCGGACCGGGGCGAGGAGGGGTTCGCAAATGCTGGCGAGGAGCGCGCCGGCCGGGCTGTAGGTGCCGGGCGCAACCCAGCTCAGGATCACGTAGATGATGATGGCGACCAGGTAGAACTGCAGGACGTTGCGCAGGAGTTCCATGAGCGCGACCCGCGCGAGGCCGGCAGGTTCGAGCGCGAAGCCGCTGAGCGAGAGCAGGATGGCGGCCGCGGCGAACTGCACCAGCAGCAGCGCGACGAGCGATGCGACGTCGAACTTGCCGATCGGCGGGATGACGCGGCGCAACGGCAAGACCAGTGGATTGGTGACACGCACGATCGCCTGGGCAATGGCGTTACGAAAATCCGCGCGCACAACCTGCAGGATGACG
>DATIEU010000580.1:0-3263 GCA_035455565.1 Steroidobacteraceae bacterium
GACGGGCGGCGAGCCGCTCGCGCAGCCGCGCTGCACGGCGCTGCTGACGGAGCTATGTGATTTGGGTTTCAACGTCTCGCTCGAGACGAGCGGGGCGCTCGATATCTCGGGCGTGGATCCGCGCGTCGCGCGCGTCGTCGACTTGAAGACGCCGGGCTCGAAGGAGGTTCAGCGCAATCGCTGGCAGAACCTCGAGCTGCTGACTCCACGCGACGCAGTGAAGATCGTCATCTGCGACCGCGCGGACTACGAGTGGGCGCGTGACGTCGTCGTCGCACAAGCGGTGCCGTGCCCCGTCTTCTTCTCGCCGAGCCACGAGGAGCTACCGGCCGGCACGCTCGCCGATTGGATTCTCGCGGACCGTTTGCCCGTGCGCTTGCAGGTGCAGCTGCACAAAGTGCTCTGGGGCAACGTGGCGGGCCGCTGACGATGACGCGCTCCGTCGTGCTCCTCTCGGGCGGGCTCGATTCGGCGACGGCGCTCGCGATTGCGCGCGCGCGCGGCGACGAGTGCCACACGCTGTCATTCGACTACGGCCAGCGGCATCGCTCCGAGCTCGCGGCGGCGCGGCGCATCTCGGCGTCGTTGCACGCGGCGGCGCACCGCGAGATGCGCGTATCGCTCGACGCAATCGGCGGCTCGGCGCTCACGGACAAGAGCATCGCCGTGCCCGAGCACGGCGGCGCGGGTATTCCGATCACGTACGTCCCCGCGCGCAACACGGTGTTTCTCAGCCTGGCAATGGCGTTGGCTGAGGTCATCGATGCCGCCACCATTGTCATCGGCGTCAATTTCCTGGATAGCTCTGGGTATCCCGATTGCCGGCCGGAGTTCATTGCGGCCTTCCAACAGCTTGCGCGACTTGCCACGAAGCGGGGCGTCGAAGGTGGCACGGTGACGATCGATGCGCCGCTCATAACGATGTCGAAAGCCGTGATCATTCGTTACGGCCACGACCTCGGTGTCGACTACACGCTGACGGTGTCGTGCTATCAAGCCGACGAAGAAGGTCGTGCCTGCGGCCGCTGCGATTCGTGCAGATTGCGCCGCGAGGGCTTCGGGGCGGCTGGACTGCCCGATCCGACGCGGTATCGCTGAAGCGGGCGCCGCCCGCATCCAATGCTGCGCGAGCCCGCTCGATCCTTCTATAATGTGCGCCACGCTGCAATCGCGGCGCGCATTGTACGCGCACGGGCCGTTAGCTCAGTTGGTAGAGCACTGGACTTTTAATCCATTGGTCGCTGGTTCGACTCCAGCACGGCCCACCACTCCACTCAGAAACTTCCCCCCGAGAGCTGCGGTGCCTTTTCGGCGCCGTCTCGATGCGCTCGCGCCTGTAACTCCTTCGCGGCTCATTCGTAGTTCACTGCAGGGAGACATCCATTGCAGTTCTTCGAAGCCTTATTCCTATTGGGGCTCGCAGTTGGCATAGCCAGACTGCTTGCCGGCCCTATTCACCCTCGATTTGCCTATTCGACGATCGCTGTCGTCGGGCTCGGCTTGATGGTGGTGGGTATCGTCACCGAAGGCCTTCGTTGGCAGATGGTTCCAGCGTACGTCGGTTTCGGCGTCCTCGTGATCGCGTCGTTGAAGAAGTCCCAGACAAGATTAGTGTGGCGTACGCTCGGCGCATTTCCGCTGTTCTTGCTGATGAGCGCGTCGGTCCTCTTGAGCCACGCATTCCCCGTCTTTTCGTTGCGAGAACCCTCAGGTCCGTACGGTGTAGGAACCTTCGAGTATTCCATTACGGATGACGCGAGGAAGGAGCGATACGCGCCTACACGCAACCGTGAGCTTTACGTCGAGGTCTGGTATCCGGCGGAGAAGAGTGCGCTCCGCGGCTTCCCTGTTCGGACGCTCTTTCAGGAGCTCTACGAGGGCGACTACACGCGGCAAAGCTTGCTGTTCGGTTATCTCAGCCACGTGCCCACGCACTCTCATGTGCACGCACCTGTTGCGGCGCCGGATGATGGGCCGTTTCCGGTATTGCTATTCAATCACGCACTGGAGCTCGGCTTCACCTCCCAAAATCAATTGTTGATGGAGCATTTGGCAAGCCACGGGTATGTGATCTTTAGCATCGCTCACCCTTATCAATCTTCGAAGGTAAACCTCACTAATGCAGGAACGGTCAAAGCGACTAGTGAGTATCCAACTGATATGGATCATCTCGCTCGCGCGGAACTGCATCAAGGCGTGGTAGGCACGATTTACGAAGCTTCCAATGATCTGGACGAGATTTCGGCGGTGAAGGAGGTTCTTTCACCGCTGGCCGAAAAATACCTTGCTCTGGACGACGGCGACAGGAGAGCTTTTCTAACCCAGGCGGCTGCGATGGAAGCGTTTCAGGTCTACCGAGACTTCATTTCCGAAGATCTGCTCGAAGACTATTTCGTCTACGACTACTCGGTGCAGAACTCGTTGACTCAGTACTGGGTCGAGGATATTCAATTCATCGCCACCACACTTGACGACTTGCAGGCGCCGGTCGCTGGGTTCTCGGAGTCAATCGACACGAGCAGGCTCGGTGTTTTCGGCATGTCCTATGGCGGCGGGGCCGCGGGGGAGTTCTGCAAGATCGATAGCCGCTGCAAGGCCGGTGTCAATCTGGATGGCACGCAATTCGGCCGTCATTGGAATCAGCCCGTCTCGGCACCTTTTCTCATGCTCTATAACGAAGAGCATCAAGGAGGGAACGATTTCGCCTACTTGCCGCCCACGCACGAGTTCTGGGACTACGGCATCAAGGGCGCGACACACTTCGATTTCACCGATTTCAGCTATGTATGGCCGCTCTTCAAAACGCTCGGCTACACGGGGCCCATCGACGGTCTGAGGATGGTCGACATCGTGAATATCGTTGTATTGAACTTCTTTGATCACAGCTTGAAGGGCAAACCGCTCGCCGGGGAGCTGTTTACAGATATCCCGGAAATCATCGTCCGGCAGCATTCAATCGGTGCGCAGCCTCTGATTGATGACAATTAGCTGGGTAGCAACTGCTTCTAGACTGCGACCGAAACAACTGAGCGAGAGCGTCAGCGGGTACGATTTGTCCGCGAGGCGGAGGCCCTTAACGCGTTGATTCGGTCGCCAGGTCTTGTTGGCTCGTCAAGCTCTGCTACTTTTGATCCATTGGTCGCTGGTTCGACCCCAGCACGGCCCACCGATTTTCAAAGCTGATCTCCAGCCAACCGCGCTGCAACAGCGTCGGAGCGCCTTGAGCGCCGGCACCGCAACCGCGGCCATTCCACCGCTGGTTC
>DATIEU010000581.1:0-6204 GCA_035455565.1 Steroidobacteraceae bacterium
CGAGCCGCCGTCGCCGGCCGATCGTCGTGCGGCGGGGCGCTGGTTGCGCACATTCGAGCTGGAGCGATTCGCCGCACGCTCGCCGCGCGAGCTGTCCTACGGTCAGCTGCGCCGCGTGCTGCTCGCGCGCGCCATGGTGAACTCGCCGCGCCTGTTGTTGCTCGACGAGCCGTGTGCGGGTCTCGACGCCGCGACCCGCGACGAAGTGCTGGCGCACGTCGAGCGCCTCGCGCGGAGTGGCGTGCAGGTGGTCATGGCGACCCATCACGAGGGCGACCTCGTGCCTTCCATCAACCGCGTGCTGCACCTGAAGAACGGACGGGTCGTGGCCGCATGAAGCCGCTCCACGTGCTCTTCTTCATCGTCGTGGTCGACCTGCTCGGCTTCGGCATCATCATTCCGCTCTTTCCGTACCTGGCGGTGCGGCTCGGCGCGACACCCGAGCAGATCACGCCGATTCTCGGCGTCTATTCGCTCTGCCAGTTCATCGCCGCACCACTCTGGGGCCGCTGGAGCGATCGCATCGGCCGCCGGCCGGTGCTCATGACCAGCATGCTGGGCGCTGCGGTCTCTTATCTCATCCTCGCGTATGCGGACAGCATCGCCTGGCTGATCGTGTCGCGGGCGCTCGGTGGCTTCATGGCGGGCAATATCTCCGCGGCGATGGCCTATGCGGCCGATGTCACGAGCGACGAGGATCGCGCCGGGGGACTCGGCACTATCGGTGCTGCGATCGGCATCGGCTTCATGCTCGGTCCCGCCATCGGTGGGCTGCTCGCGGGAGAGAATCTTCAGAATGCGAGCTTCGAGCTGCCGGCGCTGGTCGCTGCGGGTTGCAGCGCGCTGGCATTCATCGCGGTGCTCCTCTGGTTGCCAGAGAGTCACACGGCCGAGCATCGCGCGCACCACGAGCGCGAGCGCCGACCACGCACCGCGTGGCGCGAAATCCTGAAGCGCCCGGTGTTATTGATGCTGATCGGCGCGGTGCTGCTCGTGACGATCGCGCACTCGATGCTCGAATCGATCATCGCCATCTGGGCCATGGATCGGCTCAATCTCGGGCCGCGCCGGCTCGGTCTCTTTCTGTTGCTGATGGGCGCGCTCGTGGTGCTGATGCAAGGCGGAGCCGCCGGGCGCCTGTCACGCGCCTTCGGCGAGAAGCGCGTCGCGCTCGCAGGCGTCACGAGCTACGCACTCGGCCTGGCGCTCCTGGCGCTCGCCGATGATGTCGGCGTCATGATTGGCGGCGGCGTTCTCTGCGGCCTCGGGCTCGGCGCCTACCTGCCGAGTCTCTCGAGCCTGGCTTCAAAGCAGGCCGATCCCAGCGAACGGGGCGTGGTGATGGGCACCTATCAATCCGCGACCAGCCTCGCGCGCATCATCGGTCCGATGGTCTCGGGCAGTCTCTACGCCGCCATCTCGTTTCGTGCACCGTTCACCGTCGGCATCGTGGTGGCATTGCCCGCGCTCTGGCTGATCGTGCAGTCGCAACGCGCGCGCGTCGCGGCGCGTATCGTGCGCGATCATGGCTGAGCGAGACTTTCAACAGACCGAATCCCTGGGCGGCCTGGTCATGCTGGCCGCGGCTGCCACGGCGCTCGTGCTCGCGAACTCGCCGTGGGGTGAATTGTACGAAACCGCACTGGGCCTGCGGTTCGAGATCAGCCTGGCCGAGTGGCGGCTGGGCAAGCCCATTCTGCTCTGGATCAACGACGGGCTGATGGCGGTGTTCTTCCTGCTGGTCGGCCTCGAAATCAAGCGCGAGATGCTCCAGGGCGAGCTCTCGACACCGGCGAAGGTCGCGTTGCCGGTGGCGGCGGCGATCGGGGGCATGGCCGCCCCGGCGCTGATCTACGTCACCGTGAACTGGCATGACCCGCTCGCGCTGCGCGGCTGGGCCATTCCGTCGGCGACCGACATCGCGTTCGCGCTCGCGGCGCTTTCGCTCCTTGGCCGCGGCACACCGCTCGCGCTCAAGCTCTTCCTGGCGACCGTCGCGATCGTGGACGACATCGGCGCGATCGCCATTATCGCGCTCTTCTACACCGAGGACCTGTCCTGGCCGATGCTGCTGGCGGCCGGCATCGGCGTCGGAGTGCTCGCCATCCTCAATGTGGCCGGTGTCACACGGCTCGGCGCCTATGTGCTCGTCGGCATCGTGCTCTGGACGTGCGTGCTCAAGTCGGGCGTGCACGCGACGCTCGCCGGTGTCGTCACCGCGTTCGCCATCCCGTTTCGCGCGCCGCAGGGCCAGGCAAGCCCCGGTCATCGCCTCGAGGACGCGCTCCATCCGTGGGTGGCGTTCGGCATCCTGCCGCTCTTCGCGCTCGCCAATGCGGGCGTGTCGTTCGCGGGTGCGAGTTTCGGCGCACTGCTCCAGCCCATTCCGCTCGGTATCATCCTGGGCCTCGTCGCCGGCAAGACGCTCGGCATCTTTCTCACGAGCTGGCTCGCGATCCGGCTGCGGCTCGCGACTTTGCCATCCGGCGTGCGCTGGAGCGAAATGTTCGGCGTCGCCGCGCTCTGCGGCATCGGCTTCACCATGAGCTTCTTCATCGGCACCCTCGCGTTCGCGTATCAGCCGGCCGAGCTCAACGACAGTGTCAAGATGGGTGTGCTGGCGGGATCGATCCTGTCCGCGCTCGGCGGATCGCTCATTCTCAAATTGGCTTCGGCGCGCAGCGGCGCCCGACACTGATCATGCGCGATAGAACTTGCGCACCACGCGCAGCGCGTTGGTGCCGGACTGCTCGAGAAATGCGCGGTAGGTCTTCATCACGTGATTGTCCTCGGGCAGCGGTTGGTAACCGCGCCAGGGGGTGCCCATGACGGTATCGAGCCCGTCGGGGACTGCGATTGTGAGAAACGCGTTCTCGAGCGCCTGCTTGAGATCGGACCCGTCGACCGCCTTCGCCGGCATCTGCTGGCCGATGTTGGTCAGTGCGCCCATGATGTGAATGCCGCGCAGCGCGGCGTCCGAGCGGATCAGGCGGATCGACTCCAACACGCTGCGATTCATGCCCTCGGTGTCGGCAATGATGGCGCGCACCGACACATCGATAAAGATGTCGTCCATCGTCATACCGTGCTCCTCGATGAGGCGCAAGGCGCAGCGCCGTGCGGTATCGGCAATTTCGGCGGCCGTCTTGTTGCTTTTCGCGACGCCGCCTTCCATGCGCTCGGAGGCCATGACGATGACCTTGAACGGCGCGAGCGAGCGCAGGCCCATGAACTCCCAGCGCTGCTCGGTGATCGAGTTGACGACCGGGAGCGCGCCGTGCGCTTTCCCGCGATCGTAGGTTTCGAGACACGCCCGCTGCGCTCCGACTTCGGCGAAATCGAAACTGAGCGGAGTGCTCACCTTCTCCTGCAGACCGCGAATGACGACCGGAACGAATCCCGGATCGGTCATGCCTCGCGCGCCGAGATGGACATCGATGTAGGACGCCCCGGCCTCCGCCTGCCTGAGCGCGAGGTCCTGGAGACCCGCGATATCGCTGGCGTCGATCAACGCGCGCGCGCTCTTGTAACCCGGGCTGATGCGCTCCCCGATGATCGTCAGATCGAACCGTTCGAGACCGGTCATGAGGCTCTCCGGGCAATGACGCCGTCGGTGAATCCGATGCGCGATACGAATGTCTTCCGGAACTGGGGTGTCGAGCTCAGCTCCACGCAGCGGCAAAGTGCGGCCAGCTCTGAGGCATGTGTCCGATCGCGCGTGGAGCTCAGCACCCGCTGCACGCCAAGGCCCGCTGCGTTCCCCACCTGGTGGAAGCGCTCGGCGGGAATATCGGGGAACAGGCCGATCGCAATGCCACTCGGCACCTTGATGTATGAGCCGAATGCGCCCGCGATGATGACGCGCTCGATCGCCGCTTCGGAAGCGCCGGCAAGACGCAGCAGAGTGTCGGTACCCGCACGGACCGCCGCCTTGGCGAGCTGGATCGAGCGCACGTCGTCCTGCGTGAAACCGATGCCCGGAGCGAGCATCGCGACGCGGTTGCCGTCGACATCCGTGATCAACGAATGGCCGACCACGATCCGCCCGTTCGGATCGATCCCGCCGGCGAAGCGCAGCGTGGCGAGTGCATCGACGACTCCGGATCCGCACAAGCCGACGGGCTCTTCGTCGCCGATGACCTCGAGCGCGAGCTTGCCGTTGGCGAGCGCCACACCCTCGATCGCCCCGTCCGCTGCGCGCATGCCGCAGGAAATATGGCCACCCTCGAGCGCCGGCCCCGAGGGACAGGAGGTCGTCCAGACCTCGCCGCGGTGGATGAGCGAGATCTCGGTATTGGTGCCGATATCCATCAGCAGCGATGTCTCGACGCCACTCCAGAGGCTCTCGGTGGCGAGCAGCGCGCTGACGTGATCACCGCCGACGAAACCCATGACGTTGGGCAGGAAGTGAACGTACGCGCCCGCGCTCACCGCGATACCGAGATCGCGCGCCCGCACGTCCATAGCCGCACGCACCGCAGCCACGAACGGTGCCCGACCCAGTTGGGCCACGGGCAGTCCCAGGAGGAGGTGATGCATGGCCGTATTGCCGCAGACGGCTACGTCCACGATATCGGTGGCGGACAGGCCCGTCGCATGGCAAAGATCATGCGCGAGCGCATTGACGGCTCCGATGCCACTCGCCTGCAGTTCGGCGCCGCCCGAGCCCCGAACGGCGGACGTGAGCCGGCTGACGACGTCGCCTCCCCAGGCGACCTGCGGATTCTCGATCGCCAGGTTCGCAATGCGCTGGCCGCGTTCCAGGTCGACGAGAAATCCCGCGGCGTTGGTCGTTCCGAGGTCGATGGCAAGACCCAGGCTCGGCCGGTCGGGTAGCGCGATGTCGATGATCTCACCGTCGCGTATGCGAACTCGCACGCGGCCATTCGCCTGGCGGAGCACTGCGGAAAGCTGCCGGGTGGCAGACAGATCGATCCTGTGCGCACTGTCGGGAGGCAAGGCCTCCAGGAGCCGGTCCGCGTCGGCGCGCGGCCATGCGATCGATGCGTCCGGCACCCGGACATCGTGGGTTATCACCGCCGGCGCACAGTGCAGATCCGTTGCGCCGCGCGCTGCCACGTCCATTCGCACCACGGGCGCCAGCGAGCGCGGCGCGACTTCCAGCGAGCAATCGGAGCGCGCGTACGTCTGACAGGCGCGAATCCACTTCTTGCTACGCTGCCCGTCCTTTGCGGCCGTGCGCGCGGGTGGATACACGACCTGGCCCTCGAGCACATGCACGATGCAGGTGCCACACGTTCCGCGACCGCCGCACGCACCAACGATGCGTACGCCCCCGCGGCGTGCGCTCTGATAGATGGTCTCGGCGATGTGGCCGCGGATGACGCGGTCGATCTGGGGAAAGCTCAGGGTGACTTCGGATTCGGTCATGACGTGGCGCGGCGGCTGCTGACCTGGGCCACCTGGCAG
Source organism: Steroidobacteraceae bacterium (assembly GCA_035455565.1). GTDB lineage: Bacteria > Pseudomonadota > Gammaproteobacteria > Steroidobacterales > Steroidobacteraceae > DATBVX01. Next base: position 5,431 of record DATIEU010000581.1, read on the forward strand.
CGTTCGAGCGACGGGCAGTAATCGCAGCGCGACCAACTGACTTCGGGCAGCCTGAGGCCGACGCCCAGCAGCATCGAAGTCGACTTGAGCGGCCGCATGAGAAAGCCGCTGGAGAGCGTGACTCCGATGGCGGAAGCCTCGGCGAGGCGCAACACCGCGGCCTGCGTCTCGAGTGCGAGGCCGGGGTCGCCCGACCGGAGCTCGCCCGCCATCATCAGCCCGCGCTTCTTCGAATCGGCGAGCATGCGGTCCTGGATGCGCCGGGCCGCTGCGAACAGCAGCTCATTGCCGATGTCATCGAGGGCCACGGCCAGCGAGGCGCGGCGCACTGCGAAGAGCTCGCGTACGCGTTCCTCGAGCGCGGCTCCGATCGTCGCCACGCCGCATGCCACGGCCGTCAATTCGCCGGTGCTGGGCACGAGCCAGGGCGCCTCGACGATCTCGCCTTCGAGGCAGAGCGAATGGCCGGCCGGAGATCTCAGCGGCACGATGCGATAGCTGTACGCGGCCGTCACCAGCGATTCCTGTTGCGCGAGGTCGAGCGCTTCGGCGCGCAGGCGCTTGCGAACGGCGGACATCGGCCCCGCCGGCTGCGCTGCACGAACGTTGCGGATCACGTCGAAGCCGCGGGCGAACGGCATCGGCTCGTCCCTCAGCCCGCGTACTTGCGGGCGGCGGCGAACATCGCGCGCGCGTTCTCGACTGGGGTCTCGTCGGGGAGGCCGAAAGCGCAGTCGAGAATGAGCTTGCCGCCCTTGTGGAACACCTCCTGGG
>DATIEU010000582.1:0-13330 GCA_035455565.1 Steroidobacteraceae bacterium
GTATGAGGGGCCAACGCGGTTATCCGACCTGCTGCAACGCCGCTTGCAGCAGGCGTACGTGTGACTCGTCCAGAATGAAGGGCGGCAGCAGGCGCAGTACGTTGGGGTCGGCGCTGGTGCCGGCCAGAATGTCGCGCTCGAGCAGCTCGCGCTGCACGTCCTTGGCGGGACGGTTGGTCTTCAGTCCCAGCAGGAATCCCGCGCCCTGGCTCCCCACGACCGGACCCACCTGGCAGGTTTCGCAGATCAAGGCCGAAATGCGCCGCACATTGGCGAGCAGGTCGTCTGTCTCGATGACGTCGATCACGGCTTCCATCACGGCGCAGGCCATGGGGCCGCCACCGAACGTGGTGCCCAGCATGTCGATCGTGAGGTGGCTCGCCACCGCGCTCGACATGAGGAGCGCCGCGCACGGAAAGCCGCTCCCGAGCGCCTTGGCGGTCGTGATCATATCGGGCGTCACGCCGTAGAGATTGGCGGCGAAAGGTTCGCCGCAGCGGCCCATGCCGCACTGGACTTCATCGAAGATCAGTAAGGCGCCGACCGCATCGCATCGTCGCCGCAGCGCCTGCAGAAAGGGCTTCCCCAGGTCGAACGCACCGGCGAGTCCCTGCACGGGCTCGACGATGACCGCGGCTGTGCCTGCCGTGACCTGTCGTTCGATCGCGGCCTCGTCGCCGCGCGGAATGAAACTCACGTCGAACGGCGCGCGAGGAAAGCCGTACCACTTGCTGGCCGCGCCATGCGTGACTGCGCCGGCCGCGGCGGTGCGGCCGTGGAAGCTGTACTCGATCGCGGCGATGTGAGCCCGATTGGTGATACGCAACGCGAGCTTGAGCGCGTTCTCATTGGCCTCGGCGCCGGTATTGACGAAGAAGACCGTATCGAGACCCAAGCCGGCAAAGCGCACCAGCCGCGTTGCGGCGCGCTCGCGCACTTCCATCGCGACCGCATTGGTCTGAAACAGCACCGTGCGCGCCTGCTGCTCGAGTGCCGCGAGCCAGCGCTTGTGGCCGTATCCCAGCGCGGCCACCGCGTGTCCGCCGTAGAGATCGAGCACTCGGCGCCCGTCGCGGGTCGTGAGCCACACACCGTCCGCGCTCTCGACCTGCAAGGGGTATTGGGCGAACACCGGGGCGAGATGAGAGCCACCCGCGGCTGTTGAGACAGCGGCATTCATGTCAGGTCCATCCCGGCGCGGGCGCGGTGAGTCCCGCGGTTTCATCGAATCCCAGCATGCGGTTCATCCATTGCACGGCGCCACCCGCCGCACCCTTGGTCAGATTATCGATCGCGCACATGACGGCGACGGTCTTGCCGTTGGCTGCCGCACTCAGATTGGCGAAGTTGCTGGTGACCACGTCCTTGATGCGTGGCGCCTCGGCGCTCACGCGCACGAAGAACTGGCCGCGGTAGTAATCCTGCAACGCAGACAGTATGGCGCCCGTGTCGAGCGGCTTCTTGAGCGCACCCTGCACGGTCACGTGAATGCCGCGGGCGAAAGAGCCCGAGTGCGGCACGAAAGCGAAATCCGCCGCAACGCCGCTCGCCGCCTGCGCCAGAGCCGCCACCTCGTGCGTGTGTCGGTGCACGAGCGGGTTGTAGACGTACAGATCGGAATTGCGCTGCGGGTGGTGAGTGCCCTCGACCGGCTTGCGACCCGACCCGGTGCTGCCGGTGACCCCGGCGACATAGAGACGCGGCTCAACGAGACCGAGCGCGAGGAGGGGCACGCTGGCAAGGAGAATCGCGGTGGCGAAGCAGCCCGGGTGGGCCACGTGCGGCGTGGCGAGCTCCTGCAGATGCTCCGGTACCGCGCAAGTGAATTGGCGCAGGCGCCCCGGCGCCCCATGTGCATGCTTGTACACGTCTTCGTAGGCCTTTGCGCTCGTGTAGCGAAAGTCCGCCGAGATGTCGACGGTGCGCACGCGCGCCCTGGCTTGCTCGGCGCGCTGGAGCAGCCCGTCGATCAGGCCAGCCGATACGCCATGCGGCGCGGCCGAGAAGAGCGCGCTCGAAGGCCCGCGCGTGAGCGCTGCGGCGATCTCGTCCTGGGACGCGAAGGTGAGATCCGGCACGCTCGACTTGAGGTGCGGAAAAGCCCTGGCCACGCGTTCGCCGGGTTGGCTGTCCGACATCAACGCCTTGAGCTCGAGCTGCGGATGCACGGCGATGAGGCGCACCAGCTCGCCCGCGACGTATCCGGTCCCGCCCAGCACGAACGTCGGTGTCTTCGCGCTCATTCCGCCGCCACCGGTGGCGCCGCGACCTTGTCCACGCCGACGGAGGCGATGACCTTGTCGCCCAGCGCCGCGCCGTCGGTGATCGCGTTGCATGCGGCCACGTTCATCTGCTCGTTGATGATCTGCACGCCGACCTGGTTGTCGGTCGCCGGGCCGGTCACGACGCACGGCTCGATGCCGAACTTCTCGCGCAGCAACTTGACGCCGCCCCAGGCGGCGACCGGATCGTTGGCGGAGAGCACGAGGCCGGTGATGGCATTGCGGATGTCCTCGCACTTGAGGATCGCTTCGACGCCGTACGTGCCCAGGATGCCGTCGCCCAGCTCGAACACGATGACGTCGGGCTTACCGGCAGCCATCTCCGTCAGCATGCTGCGCGTCAACGCCGGGCCGGTTTTCGGGGTCGTCGTAACGACACCGAGATCGGTGAAGATCATGGAACGGCGCGCACCCGCGTCCTCCATGGCGAGGATGTCACGACGCAGCGACACGCCCGTGGCCTTGAAGGCATCGACCACCAGGCCGCGGTGACGCATGCGCGCGACGATGGCGCACGCCGCGGCTGTTTTGCCCGCTTCCATGCACGTGCCGGCGAGCGCGACCACCGGAACGCCGCGCGTGTTGAGCGTGGCCTCGTAATCGAGCGGCTTGTAGCCCACGCGCGCCGGCACGCCGATGCGCTCGCCGAGGTACGGGAACTGCAGCACCACGCCCAGCACGCGGCAGTCGAAGGGCTTGCCCTTGTCGGGCGTCACCGAATCGCAGATGCCGAGCACGCCGCCGATGTTGAGCATCTGGATGACGTCGCCCGCCTTTACCGAGTCGGGCAGGTGGCCCGAATAGCCGAACAGCGCCTTGCGGTGCCCCAGTGCGCCCACAACCACGTCGCCGCGCGCGAGCTTCGCCATGCGCCCGCTGGTGAGCTCGAGGGTGTTGTAGGTCGACTTGTTGTTGAGGATCTCGGCCACCAACACCACGCCTTCCTCGCACGGAATGTCCGTGGAGATGCGCAACTCGTGCCCGAGCCCGCAGGCCTGGGTGACGGATGCGATCTTGTCGACCACCACGCTCTTCATGGACTGGCTGGCGTTCACGAACGGTCTCCCGCGCCCGCGCGACGATGAAAGATGCCGGTGAGCGCCTGGATCTTCGAAAATCCGAGCGCGTCGGTGGCGCTCCATTCGCCGGCCGCTTCGCCGTACACGCCTTTCGAGGCCGCCATGAGCGAATGCGGCGAGCTCACGCCTTCGACGAAGGCGTTGCCCGGCCGGAACAGCAGTCTCACATCGCCCGTCACGCGCGCTTGCGACGACACCAGGAGCGCCTCGATGTCGCGGCATACCGGGTCGAGATGCTGGCCTTCGTGGACGAGGTCGCCATAAGGCTGCGCGACGAGCTCCTTGATACGCGCCTGCCGTCCGGTGAGCACGAGCTTTTCCAGCTCGCGATGCGCGCTCAGGAGCACGTCGGCAGCCGGGGCCTCGAATGCCACCCGTCCCTTGGTACCGATGATGGTATCGCCCAGGTGAATGCCGCGGCCGATGCCGAAGGGCGCGGCCAGCGCCTCGAGCGACTCGATCAATTCGACCGGCGTGAGGCTGCGACCATCGAGGCTCGCAGGCACGCCGGCGCGGAAACCCACTACGTGACGCTCGGGCTCACGCGGGTGACTGAACGCTTCGCGCGTGAGAACCCAGGCGCTGTCCGGAATCGTGTCCTGTGACGTGAGCGTTTCCCTGCCGCCGATCGTCACGCCCCACAACCCGCGATTCACCGAATACGCGGCGCCATACGGCGGGACCGGGAGCTTGCGCTCCTCCAGGAACTTGAGCTGTTCGGGGCGCTTGAACGCACGGTCACGCACGGGTGCCAGAATCTCGAGCTCGGGCGCGTGCGTTCGCAAGGCCACTTCGAAGCGCACCTGGTCGTTGCCGGCCGCGGTGCAGCCATGTGCCACGACGCGTGTACCGAGTCGATTGGCGAGCTGCGCGATCGTCTGCGCCTGCATGACGCGCTCGGCGCCGACGCACAGTGGGTAGAGGGCACCACGGCGCACGTTCCCCATGATCAGGAACTTGAGAACCTGGTCGAAATACCCGGCACGCGCATCGACCAGTTGATGATCGACCGCGCCGAGCGCGCAGGCGCGTTCGGCGAGCGTCCGTGCCGCTGCCGCATCGATGCCGCCAGTGTTCACGGTCACGGTGACGACCGGGCGCCCGGTATTTTCCTTGAGCCACGGCACCAGGAACGAGGTGTCGAGTCCGCCGGAGAATGCCAACAGGATGGGCTCACCGCCCTTGAGAGACTCAGGAGTCATAAGGTCAGACGCGGAATATGGAGTGCAGGCGCTGCAGCACCTTTTTTTGCTGGCTGGCGCCCTGGGTGGCGATGAAGATAGTGTCGTCGCCCGAGATCGTGCCGACGACCTCCGGCCACTGCGCACGGTCGACCGCCACGGCCACGCTCTGCGCAGCACCAACCGTCGTCTTGACGACGGTCAGCGTCGTGCCGGCCGAGTGAATCTCGCGCACGAAGCCCGCAAGCGCGTCGAAATTGTTGACGCGCTCCTGCAGCTCCGGCATGAGCACGTAGCGATCGCCCGCCTTGAGCACGCCGAGCTCGCGCAGGTCGCGGCTCACGCTCGACTGCGTGGCGTCGTGCCCGAGCTTGTGCAGCAGGCGCACGAGATCGCTCTGCCGGCCGACCGCCTGCTCGCGCAGGATCTTGACGATCGTCGCGCGCCGTTCGAGCTGTTGTGTGGCTTCCGTAGCCAAAGCATCTACCCTACGCCAAGAGCGTGCATAAAAGTCGGTGGATCGTGCATAAATATGCAGCAACAGTCAAGTCGCAGGCCAAGGCGCCGGGCGAGGGCCGCCGGATGTCTGTTAACCTCGGCTGCAGACCAGTCCTGGATGGGTGCTTGTAATGACGCTGCTCGAGACCGTCGAAGTCGAGACCGGCCCCCGGCCGCAGGCCAGCGTCATCTGGCTGCACGGGCTGGGGGCCGACGGGCACGACTTCGCGCCAGTCGTTCCGGAGCTCGTACGCGGGTTCGCGCGGCCGCTCCGGTTCGTATTTCCACACGCCCCGGTGCGTCCGGTGACCATCAACAACGGTTATCGCATGCGCGCCTGGTACGACATCGCTGGCTTCGACCGCAGTGCATTGCAGGACGAAGTGGGAATTCGTGGCGCTGAGGCGGCAGTGCGCGCGCTGATCGGACGCGAGAACGAGCGTGGTGTGCCGGCGGAGCGGATCGTGCTGGCCGGATTCTCGCAAGGCGGCGCGATGGCGCTCTTCACGGGTGTGCGTTATTCCGAGAAGCTCGCGGGCATCATGGGGCTGTCGTGCTATCTCGTGCTCTCTGCCACACTCGATGAGGAGCGTAACGCCGCCAACCAGTCAACCCCGCTCTTCCTGGCGCACGGCACGTTCGATCCGGTGGTCGATGTGCGCCTCGGCGAGGAAACGCGCAAGGCGCTCGAAACGCGCGGCTATGCGGTGACGTGGCGGACGTACCCGATGCCGCACTCGGTCAGTCCCGAGGAGATCGCCGACATCACTTCGTGGTTGCAGCGGGTACTGTAAGGCTCTCGTCCTTCTCGCAGAGCGCGCAGCCAGGCCAGAACTTCTTCTGCAATTGCTCGAGCGTCTGCGCGTTGCCCTTGCGGAAATAGTCCCGGAGCTTCTGCGAGTCCGCGTCGTCGCCGTAGCCCAGGCCCACGACGCGCACGTTGGTCATGCCGGGCTCCAACGGCTGAAAATAGATCACCGTCCACATGTCGCGGGTGACCTCGGGCAACTTGAAGTTGGCGGGCGCCTGATCGACCTTGATCGAGAGCATGCGCTCGGGCTCGAAGCTCAGGATCCGGTTGACGATCGTGTTCGGGTCGCCCAGGGCGCCCTTGGGGTCGTAATGCGTGCGCAACAGGCCGCCGACCTTCAATTCGATGTCCGCGTGCGCCACCATCCACGACTCCATTCCCTCCTTGGTGGTGAACAACCGCCACACTTCGCTCACCGGTGCATTGACGATCGCTTCCGTGACCAGGGGTTCCGATTGGGCCCGTGCAGCGACCATGGGAACTCCTGCCAGTACGCCGATCAGAATTCGTTGCCACGCACGCACGTTGTTCTCCACGGTCGAGTCAATGCCAGCCGCCCAGGATCGCGCCCATCACGGTGTACGCCACGACGTTGTAGCCACCGTTGATGAAGAATAGAGCGATTGGGCGGCGCTCGAACAGGTACACGACACCAAACGCGGTCGCGACCCAGGCGGCGCCCACCATGAAGCCGGCGCTCGCGCCAAACGTGGCGTCGACTTCGGCGCCGAGAAAGAGCGCGAGCACGAACGCTGCGAGCAGTTGCAGCAGCAGCGATGTGCCAAAGATCGCGGCCATGTTCCCGCGGCGCAGCTGCTCTTCCGTGAGCGCCGCGGCACGCAACCAGGGCCGGTAGAAGAGCAGTGGCGAGTACCACAGGCCGCCGATCACGAAGCTCGCCACGGCCGCCACCAGCACGGCCCAGTAGTTGATCGTCGCGATTACTGCCGAGAAATCCATACGTCCTCCACGGGTTGCGTCATCGAAGCGGACGGGGAGGGTAGTGAACGCAAGCGGGCGCGTCTTGTAGAAATTTGACCGTCTGTCGCAAAGCGGTGGTCCTGCATTATGTAGGCTTGACACCAAAGGCAGTTTGATCTGTAATTTCTGTCATGACAGAAATAAGCAAAAGCCTCTCCGAGCTGCCCGATCCCATCCGCCGCTTCGTGCTGCACTGGGGAAACATGGGCGACAGCTGGGGCGTCAACCGCTCGGTGAGCCAGGTTCATGCGCTGCTCTATGCCGCGGAGCGCCCGTTGACGGCGGAGGAAATCGCGGATGCTCTGTCAATGGCGCGCTCGAACGTCTCGACGTCGTTGCGTGAGCTCGCCTCGTGGCAGTTGATCCGCCGCATTCCCGTGCTCGGCGACCGGCGCGATCACTTCCAGGCGGAAACGGACCTGTGGACGATGGTGAAGTGCATCGCCGCGGGTCGCAAGGCGCGCGAGCTCGACCCCGCCGCGGCCGCATTGCGCGAGTGCGTCGCCGATGCGCGCAAGGATCCGGCGGTCGGCACCGAAGCTACTGCGCGTCTCGAAGAGATGCTCGCGTTCGTCGAACGGCTGAGTCGTTGGTATGAGCAGATGCTGTCCTTGCCGAAGTCGCAGGTGATCGCGCTCATGAAGCTCGGGACCGGCATCGTGCGGCTGCTCGAGCGGCGCTCGCTGCGGCGCAAGGCAGTGGGTGAATGAACCAGGCGATCCTGGGAAGGAGTGACCCATGACCTCGACAGTCCTTGGTATTGCACTGACCGTGAGCCTCGCGTTGAGCACGATCCTCGTGGTGGTGCTCACCCGTCCGCTGCGCCTGGTCCTCACGACGCTCTGCGAACGCGGCGAGGGTGTCTCTTTCTGGGTCGCGTTCACCTCGTTGATGCTCTACCTGACTCCGCTGCTCGTGACCGTCGTGCGTATGGGTGGCAGCTATCTCGAGTTCGCCCCGCTCGCCGAAGTCATCCGCGCCTCACTCAGTGCGGCGGTCATCGGCGCATTCCTGGCGCTCCTGCCGGTCGCATGGCAGATCGCGCAGGCCCGGCCACGCTCGCTCGCCACGCCGGCCAACACCAACGGTTTCTCGCGCGACATGAGCCGGGGGTAGCGACGCAAGAGCGCGCCCGCGAGAAACGCGCATGCACACAGCACCTGACCTGGCAGAAGACGGTGCAGTGATGCGCGCGGCGGGACTCGTCACGCTGATACCCGCACTCGCTGAAGACTCGCGATTCCGCAATCTGCTGCCTTCCGAGGATTGGCAGCGCCTGCCGTGGCCCGTGCGGCGACGCTTCACGCACGCGCTCGCCGACGGCGAAACCACCGTATTCGTCGGTGCCGTTGCCGAGACACGGCTCTCGCCCTTCGGAGTCCTCGTCAGCCAGTTCCTGAGGCTGGTGGGTGGACCGCTTCCCTTGCGATCGAGTGGCCGCGTACCGGCAACCGTCGTGGTGACGGAAGACTCGACGTGCGGCGGCCAGTTGTGGACCCGCATTTACGGCTGTGCCGGCGAGTTTCCCCAGGTCATCCATTCCGCCAAGCGCTTCAGCGGCCCGACGGGCCTGGAAGAGTGTGTCGGCCGCGGCGTCGGCATGGCGCTCACCGTGCACGTCGAGGAGCGCGCGCTGGTGTTTCGCAGCGCCTGGTACTTCCTGCGAGGCTTCGGCCTGGCAGTGCGACTGCCGCAGTTCCTGAGCCCTGGCGTGGTCGAGGTCGTGCATCGCGAGGAGTGCGATGGGCGCTTCAGCTTCACGCTGACGCTCACGCATCCCTGGTTCGGTGAGGCGCTGCGACAAGTCGCGTTTTTCCGCGACTGGTGCGAAGAACCATGAGCAACGCGCCCGAAAATGTCATGGCGGGGCGCATGCGTGCGGTCGTTGCAAGCGCATGCGGGATCCTGGCAGCGGCGGCGGTACCGGCGGCGCTCCTGGTGGTGCCATATGCGATTGGGTCCCTTGAGCATGAAGACGCTTATGCCTGGGTGAGAATCAGGACATTCGCGACGATTGCGCTGTTCATCTCTGCGGTCCACGTGTTGGTCCTGGGTCTGCCCGCGTTCCTGTTACTGCATGGGCTCGGCAAGGTTCGCTGGTGGTCGGCAATCACCGGGGGTTTTGTCCTGGGCTGTATTCCTGTCGGCGTCTGGACATGGCCAATGCGCTATACGGATCTCAAGTCGACCTCGAGCTACTGGGATGGCGAGAAGATGGTTCAAACCATGGTCGACGGCGTACCGACCGCGGCTGGGTGGCTCAGCTATGTGAGCAGTGTCTCTCTTATGGGACTGCTGGGGGCGCTCGGTGGACTCGCCTTCTGGCTGGCCTGGTGGGGCGTGCGCGGCGACAACCGTAGGCAGCGGTCTCTTCGAGAAGAAAGTGTCAACGCTTGAATTCAACGACACCGCTACCGAACAGGAGCGTTCTCGACGGGTCGTCGTATTCGACGGCACCTGCGTCCTGTGCTCGTCCTGGGTCGCTTTCCTGTTGCGGCATGCCGCACGCGGACGCTTCCGCTTCAGCACCACGCAGTCGCCTGGCGGCCGCAAGCTAATCCGCTCTCACGGCGTCGACGCCGAGAATCCGAGCACGTTTCTCTTCCTCGAGGCCGGGCGGGCTTACACCGAGTCGGACGCGGTGATTCGCATGCTGCTCGCGCTGCGAGGCCCCTGGCGCACAGCGGCGCTCGGCTATGTGTTGCGCAGGCCGATGCGCGACGCCATCTACCGCTGGGTGGCCCGCAATCGCTATCGGTGGTTTCGGCCGCCGCGAACACTGTTTCGTCCCGTCAGCGGGCGATCGCGATCTGTTCCTCGTCTAGCTGCGCGCGGATGGCGAACGGCGCGAGCTCGTTGAGGATTTCGGTGAGTGTTAGCAGGCCGACACAAGGGCGCGCGCCGCGTTCGGTGAGTGGGGCGTAGCCCTGCACGCCCAGCACCTTCTTGACCAGCACGGCCGCCGGTGTGGCCGGAATCTGCGGGCCATCGCCGCGTTCGCCGATCAGTGTCCACGTCCGCTGAATACCTCGTCCCTGCGCGTCCGGAGCGCGAACCTGCACATGCATGGCGCCAGCGTCGGAGGCCCAGGCGTCCATTGCATCGGCGATGCGGATCATGAAGCGCGCCCTGGGCACGAGCGAGCGGATCGCGCCAAGCCGCACCAGTCTCGCGGCAGCGCTCAACGCGAGATGCAGCACGCTGAGTTCGAGTCCCGCTGCAAGGCGGATCGAACGAAGAGTCCGGTATCGCGACGGCCAGAGGCTGCGCTCCGGTACGTCGACGTTCGATAGCCAGCGTGAACCGACCGGCGCGGGATAGACATGGCGGTGCAGGCCGCCCCAGCCGAATTCCGTGGAGGACGTGGCATTCATGAAAGCGGGTATGCTGCGACCGCAGTAACTCAGGATCGACTCGACAGTGGCCACGCCGCGCGGCGCGCGGTGCCCGGGGGAGATACCGACGTCGATTGCATCGACCGTCACGAGATCACGGGACAGCTCATCGACCACCGCCGTGGTCAATGCCGGAACGGTCGAAGCGCCACTAACGATCAGTGTGCCGGTCGCACGCGCGATCGGGTCGAGCTCGGCGATGCTGCAGACGTGGCGGCGGCTGTCGGCGAGGTCGATGTAGTGTATCCGGCCTTCTGCGCAACCGCGCGCGAGTGCCAGGCTCCGCGCCTGGAACGGGCCCACCGTATCGACCACGACACTGGGACGCAGCGCCTGCAGGCGCTCCACGGCATCTGGCGCGTGACAGTCGAGGGCGATCGGGGTGGCATTGCGACCGGGAAGAGTGGCGCAGAGCACTTCGGCCGCGCGACCATTTCTGCCGGCCACAACCACCTCGAGCTCGCCGTGCTTCACGAGCGAGCTCACCACCCGCGAGCCGAAGACGCCGTAACCGCCGAGCACGACCACTCGCGCCAAGCGGACTACTCGATGACCGTGTGGTTGAGGTTGGGAAGCCGGCTCGTGACATATTCGCTCGGCGTGAGCCCGCTGAGGCGGCGAAATTCGTGCACCAGGTGCGGCTGGTCGTAGTAGCCGCACTCGGCGGCGATACTGCTCCAGTCCGGCGAGCGCTCCGGCGCGATGCGCCGCAGGACGGACTGGAAGCGATAGATCTGCGCCAGCGCCTTGGGCGTCATGCCGACATCGCGCTGGAAGAGCTGCATGAGCCGCTTGTGGCTGAGCGCGACCTGCTCGACCAGCTCGCTGATGCGCACCGCGCCCTCCCAGGCGCGAATCCGGTCGGCGAGGTGAGCCACCGCCGGGTGTGCGCTGCGAGCGAAGTCGAGCGATTCGAGGAGCGTCGCCTCGACCACGCGGAAGCTCGCCGCGGTCGAGTCGGCTTGCAGGAGTCGTTCGCGCAGCTCGGCGAAGCGCTGCCGGCGAATCAGGTCGAGCTCGATCACCTCGTCGGCCAGCTCACTCATCGGGAACCCGAACAACGCGTAGGCGCCGCCGGGACGAAAGCGGATGCCGACGAGATCGGTCTCACGGACGGATTCGATGACCAGGTGCCGATTCTGGATACCAGCCACCCAGCTGTCCCGGTAGAGGCGTACGCGCGAGTAATCGTCGCGCTCCAGGACCTTGTGAAAGCTGCCGAGATTGATGATGACCTCGACCACGGCATTGGGGAGGACGCGCTCGCGTTTGTGTGGCGTCATCCCCTGCGCCCGCCACAAGCACTCCACGTACTGCGACAGCGGCGGCTGTGGCACGTGCACGACGAAAGCCGGTAGCGGTTCAGCGCTCAATCTTCCACTCCAGGTCGGCGCTGCGATGTTCGCCCGCTTCGCTCTCGATCGTCCAGCGGTCGTTGATGGTGTAGCGCAGCTTCAGCGTGTTGATGGCCTCGGTGAGGCTGATGCCATAGCTCACGTAAAAGCGCGGCGAGAGATAACGCCCCAGCACCAGGCGCGTCTGGTCGTTGGTGTCTGATTCCAGGTACACGTCGCCGACGTCGACGCCGAGCTGCTCACCCAGCTGGTTGGCGAGGACGGCGCTCCCCTGCGCCAGCAACTCGTCACGGCCGGGCTTGGCGTTGGCCTGGTTCGGGTCCTGCATCGACTCGAGCTTGCCGCCCGTGACGATCAGCGAGGCGATCTGGGACTGCGGCAACTGCGGATCCGACCAGAACGAGAGCTTCGGATTGCGGAGCGTCCCGCGCACATTGACTCCCACGGTGGCTTCCGGAAATTCCTTGGTGGTGCGCAGGTCGACGCCCGGGTCGGAGACCGGGCCGCCGGTGAAGATCAGGCGTCCGCGCTCGATGTCGAGCTCGCGCGTGTAGGCCGCATACTTTCCTTCCGCGACCTTGAGCTCGCCCGTCGCCGTGCTGACCTCGTTGGGCGCCACATAGGTTGCGATGTTGCCCTCGACGCGCGCCTTGAGGCCGAACGAATCGACGCGCACGTCCTTACCCAGCACGAGCTGCACGCCTACGGTCACCTCGAACCGGCCTGCGTCGCTCTCGGGCTCCTCGCCGACCAGGACCTCATCGGACGAGGGCAGCACCGCTCCGCTCAGGTCTGCCGGCGTGAGAAACGCATGCGGGACACGCACGGCGCCGTCAACGCCGATCTTTCTGCCGTCGATGCGAAAGCGCAGATCCGGTGACACTGAGACTTGGGCCTCGGGAACGTTGACGAGCTCGAGGTTCTCACCCTTGAGCTTGATCTGCCCGAAAGGCAGGCGGTTGCGCCATTCGAGACCGCCATTGACTTCCGCCGTGCCTTTGCCGGCACGCGTTTTCGCGGCGAGCGTGAGTCCGGTGCCTTTGAGATCGGCACGCAGGCCGATCTCACGGAGCTGCAAGTTGACCGCGTAGAGATCGAGCTCGCCCTCTTCGAGGATAAGCGACCCTTCGATCTCGGGCGCGCCCAGCGTGCCGCCGAACTCGAGGTCCGTGTTCAGCTTGCCGGCGGCGCGATCGATCTCCGGCACGACGACCGGCAGAAAGCCCAGCTCGCGCGTCTGTGCGTGCAGCGAGCCCGTGAGCGGATAGTCACGCCATTGCTCGCCGCGCGTGCGATCGGCGCTGCCACGCGCGCTCAGGGACGCCGCCTCCGCCGCATCGAGCTGGATCTCGGCGCCGAGACGTTGCGCAGTGGCATCGAATGAGGCGCGTCCGGACCCGATGCGCACGTTCTCCATCTTGCCGCTCGCGCGCCGATAGCGGAACAGCCCTTCGGAAAAAGTCGCAGCGCCCTTGCCGGTCCAGGGTTGACCCGGCTCCTGGTGCGCGTTCGCTTGCACCGACAGCACGCCGCTGTATTCCTGTTGGCGCGCGGAACCCGCGGCCAGCACCTTGAGTGGCAGACCCGACGCTTCCACCGCCATGTCCCAGGGACCGGCGCGCCGCCAAGTGCCGCTCGCACAGGCACGCTCGGTGGTCGCGCCTGCGAGGCACAGCTGACCGAGCTCCATGTGCTCCTGGCTCAGCGCATAGGGCGCCGGGGCGGTGAGCTTGAGTGCCGTGCTGCCG
>DATIEU010000583.1:0-3233 GCA_035455565.1 Steroidobacteraceae bacterium
GAGGTCTTCCGCAGCGTCGGCCTCGAAGAGGCCGTGCGCACCAAGTCCGCAGCCCAGTTCGTCCAGGACGCGGGCGTGGTCGCGGTCGAAACGCTGGCAGGCGGCGCCACGGCCCACTACATCGCCAACTTCAACGATGGCATTCGGGATGTGAGTCCGACAGTGCGCGTATTCCTGTCGCAGAACGTCCTCGAGCCCACGCTCAAGGAAGACGCGGAGCGCCATGGCGCGCGCATCCTGTTCTCGACGGAATGCGTATCGTTCGACCAGGACGCGGACGGTGTCACTGCGGTCATTCGCCACCGCGACACGGGTGAGCAGCAAACCGTGCGGGCGCGATACCTGATCGCAGCCGACGGCGCGCACAGCCGGCTTCGCCAGGCACTCGGCGTTCGCATGCGCGGGCACGGCACCTTCTCCAAGAGCGTGACGATCTACTTTCGCGCCAACCTCCGCAGCCTCCTCGAAGGCAAGCTGTGGGCGGTGGTCTACGCGAACCATCCGCAATTGCGTGGCTTCTTCCGGTTCGAAAAGCCTTTCGACAGCGCTTTCCTCGTCGTGAATACCCTCGGCGATGCAGCGCGCCCCAATGTCGATGTTTCCGCCGGCCTCACCAACGAGCGAGCGCTCGAGCTGGTGCGAACGGCGATCGGGTCCGCGGATATTCCCGTGACGATCGAAAACATCATGCACTGGCAGGCGACTGCCGACATGGCCGAGCGCCTTCGCAGTGAACGCATCTTCATCATGGGCGACGCCGCACACGTCATGCCGCCAACCGGCGGCTGGGGCGGCAACACCGGGATCCAGGACGCGCACAACCTCGCATGGAAACTCGCGTTCGTTCTCGATGGACGCGCTGGTCCCGAGCTCCTGGAGACCTATGAAGAGGAGCGACATCCCATCGACGAGCTCACCGTGGAACAGGCGTACACGCGCTACGTGCTGCGGACCGATCCGTCGATTCCGAAAACGGGCATGCAACCCATCGTCGGCGATCTGAACGTCGAGCTCGGCTACGTGTACCGTTCCGCGGCCGTGCTGCCCGAGCCAGAGGTCCAGTTGCCTCTGCACCTCAACCCGCGTGAATCGCGTGCCGCGCCCGGAACTCGCGCGCCGCATTACTGGCTGGAGCGTAACGGTGAGCAGCTGTCCACGCTCGACCTGATCGGCCGCAATTTCACGCTGCTCGCGGCGCCAGATGGCGAGGCGTGGCGCGACGCTGCCCGCCGGGCGTCCCCTGAAGTCGCTGTGTATCGCATCGGCGCAGACGTGCGGGATCCATCGGGCGGGTTTGCCGCAGCTTACGACCTCTCACCGTCGGGCTGCGTACTGATCCGGCCGGACGGATTCGTCGCGTGGCGCGCCCGCCAGGCGGATCCGGCTGCCATGAGTGACCTGCCAGAGATCCTGCAGGCAGTCCTCTGCGTCCGCCACAGCCGGCATGCGTGAATGCACGGCAAAGGTCGATCCGTGACTCAGCCCATTGGGAAAACGGGCGGTGCTCAGGCATAGTCGCGGCGCCGTCGGCGCTCGCCGACCTCTGAGTTCGTTTTCAGTGCAAGTCTGGCAGTCGTTCCTCAACGGCTATTTCGGCAAATCGGGCGCCCGGCGTGTGCCACAAGTCGATAGTCTGCGCGGTGTCGCGGCGCTCCTGATCTTCTTCGTGCACTACTACGCGCTGATGGGCCACTGGTTCGTCGCCGGCAGCACCCCCGCCAGCTTCGCGGGCATGCTGGAATCGATCGCGCACTCAGGCACCGATCTGTTCTTCACGCTGAGCGGCTACCTCATCTACGGCAGCCTGATGCGACGCAAGCAACAGATCGGTCCATACCTCCTGCGCCGCTTCGGCCGGATCTATCCGACGTTCCTGTTCGTGGTCGGCGGTTACCTGCTCATCTTTGCGATCGATCCCGCCGACAGCAAGCTGCCATCCGACTCCGTCGACGCGGCACTCTACGTGCTGGCGAATCTCTTGCTGCTGCCCGGGATCCTGGAAATCGAACCGATCGTCGCGCCCGCGTGGTCGCTGAGTTATCTCGCCGTGTACTACATCGCGGCGCCGCTAATGGTGTATGGACTCAACCTGCGACAGTGGCGCGGCACCCAGCGCGTGGCGCTGTTCGTGTTGCTCGCGGCCATGCTGCTGTTGAGCGGCGCGATCTATCACGGCCCGGTGCGGATGGCCATGTTCATCGGCGGCATGTTGCTCTACGAGTTGCACTCCAGGGCGCCCACCGGTCGGCCCCGGCTTGGACTCGCACTGTTCGCGGCCGCCGCGCTCGTCATGGCGACCATCACGGCTCTGGGCATTCCACCGGTGATTCGATACCTCGCGCTGTTGATCCTCTTGCCAGCCGCTTGTGGCGCGTTCCTGCAGGCCTCGATCGATCGCGGCTGGCTGTCGTGGAACTGGCTGCGCTACCTCGGCCGGATCACGCTCTCGTACATCATGGTTCACGGACTCGCGCTGCATGTCTTCCTCTACGGCGTGGAACACGCCGCGCCGCCCTCATGGCAGGGCGCCACTCTGTTCTGGGCGCTCGTGCTTCCCGCGTTCATCTTTTCCGCGGCAACTGCAGCGATCCTCTACATCCTGGTGGAAGACCCGGCCGCGTAGTGGTTGCTCGTCCCACGTCGACTGTAATTATTTCAGTCCTACACCGTGCACAACTCAGTGGCGTGCGATTCGATGCCGTTGCAAAAGTGCGGAGCGAGATCCAACATCGGCGCGCGCACCGGTGATCTCATCGCGCGACTCCAAACTCCGGGAGAGGCACGTACCGCAGGGACCTGCCGTACAAGATTAGGGAGAGTGACTGAAGAGTCGAACACGCCAGGAGGGCGCCGCCGTGAGTTTGAATCCTTGTCAGCGGGCTTTTCGCTCGCACCTTCGCCCATGCTTGTTCGTTTCATCCGTTGCGCTGTCGTGCGCGCTGGGATCCGCACCTTCGATTGCCGGCCCACTCGTCATCGAAGAAGTGGCGAAGCTAACGACTCCAGACCCGTCGTATATCGACTTCGGCACAACCGTTGCTGTCGGCGGCAACAGCATCATCGTGGGTGCCAGCCGGCCCGCACCGAACCCGGAGTTCGAAGGTCAGTTCGAGGTGGCGGCGTTTCTCTATGAACGCAGCAGTTCGGGTGCGTGGGCGTTCTCGCGCACGCTGACGACGTTCCTGAGCCGCAATGAGGCCGGCGGTGAGGTCAACTACGGCTTCAACGTCGCG
>DATIEU010000584.1:0-2570 GCA_035455565.1 Steroidobacteraceae bacterium
CGGTCACCTCTAGATCGTTGTGGGCCCGCACCCGCACCTCGCCCGTGTGACGACGGAAAAAGCCGAGCGTGGTGCGCGGCATCTTGAAGGGCTTGCCCTGAAACACCTTGACGCCGAAGAGGCGCTGGAACTCGTCCATGATGTGCTCACGGCGCACCGGCTCTTTCGGGATCGCGACCGTGCGCTCTTGCGCAGTGCCCGGCGCAACGGTTATCGAGCCCTGCGAGGCAGCGGGGGCGCCCATGCTCTGAAACATGGGCTGATAGGTGCCGCCGGCAGTCTTCGCCATGCGCTCGGTGCCGGGCCCCTCGTCCTCGACATCGGCCTGCGCTGGCCGCGGACCTGCGAAGAGCTCGCCTGGGCCCTTGAGGATGCCGGGCGCCTCGCGCATCTTGCGCTTGCGCTCCTCCTCGCGGTCATGAATCTCTTGAGCCGTCTGGCTCTTGGTCCCGAACATGTCGGGCTGCTCGGCAGCCGCCACGCCGAAGTCATCCTCGATTGCCGCGAGCTCCGCACGGATGCGCTGGGCCTCCTCAGCGTCGTTGCGCTGCTCCGCTTCATCGAGCTCGACAAGGAGCTGGGCGCGTTGCTGGACCGCGTTCGGCAGGCCCTGAATGTAGCCCTCCTCGGCCTCAGCGCGTTGCTCGCGCTCACGCTGGCGGCGCTCCTCGAGCATCCGCTGGCCCTCGGTCTCGTTGTCGACTGAGAAGTGGCGCCGGCCAGCAATCTCATCCGTCAAACGCTCGAGGAGGACGTTCGGGCTGTATTTCCCCTGCTCATCGAGCACGGGGTAACCGGCCTCCGCAAGAATTTCGGCAGCGTGATCGAAGCTCATGCCGCCCTTGGTGAAGAGCCGCTTGATGCCGGCGCCGAAAACCTCACTGATCTTGTGCGGGTCGATGCCCTGTGCGATGGCCTCCTCGCGCGAGATCCCGTAGCTCGTGGCGCCGTGCCCCTTGGTCTTCGAGATGAACTCGACCAACGAGTCGCGCTTCGCGTTCGGCTTGCGGGACGGCTTGATGTCCGGCACCGCTTCGTCTTCCGCGATCGCCTGTTCCTCGGCCCACTGCTGGGCCTCGAACACGTTGTCGAACTGGTTGGTAGGCCCGCGCGGGATCTTCACGGTGTACTTGTTGCCACGCTCGAACAGTCGTGCGCGCACCCGCCCGGTCTCCGGGTCGCGCAGCATCAGGTCGGAGCCGTCTGGGTCATCAGCCACCGAGATCCAGCGCTCCGAGATAGGCGGCAGCGGGCCCTTGGGCTGCGCCGCGGCACGCGTGCGCACCTCGAACACCGGGATGCGCGGATCGCGTGACACGAGATCACCGGTCTCGGGGTTGATGTCAGCCGGGTAGCGCTCGACGTCGTATCCGCGCTCCTCGAGCTTTTCGTAGAGCCGCGCAGCCTCTGGCGACACCATCGTGTCGCTCGACCAGTTGAGCCCGGCCTCATGGGCTGTCCGCACCGCCTGACTCAGCAGCGAGAACCCGTACCCCTGCCCGCGCTTCTCCGCCTCGACGTCAATGCGCCGCGCCTGGAGCCGGCGACGCTCCGTGTCCTCCTGCGCGACCAGCTTCCCCACGCCCGGAATCTCGAAGATGTGCTCGCCGGTCTCATCGACGTTGTGGGTCATGGAACTCACGACGTCATGGAACTCAGGCTGCTCTCCTTCCGCGAGGGGCCGGTAGATGATCCCCTTGCCCTGCACGAAGCCGCCCGTGAAGCGATTCGGGTCCGCGATCAGTTTCTCGAAATCGTTGATGAACGCCTCGTACTGCTCGTCGCGCACGCCGAGCATGCTCATCAGGTCTTTCTCGGTGAGCCCCTGCGGGGCCTGTCGAAACGCCTCTTCGATGCGCTCCTTCCACATGCCGAAACCGCCCGGCTCAGGCAGCTCTGGCTCAGGCGTTACGGCTGGCGCCTCGACCGGCGGCACTGCCGTGGGGGTTTGCACCACTGGTTCTGCCGGGGGCATCGCAGTAGGCTGGAGCAAGGAACCGAACGCGAGATCGCCCGCACTCTCGTCTTCGGGCGGCTCTTCTGGTTTGGAGGGGGATGGCGCCCGGCGGTTAGCACGTTCCTGCACCGCTTGAAGGAGACGGGCTGCCCCGACCTGAGCGCCACCCCCCACAGCCGTCGCAGCCGTGGTCTCTTTGATCGCCGCCAAGAGCTCGTCGCCCGTGATGTCCTCGCGCAACCCCTGCGCCAAGTCATCGACCATCTGGGCGAGCGTCATCACGTTCTCGCCCGGCACCTCGCGGACCAGAAATTCCACGAGCTTCGGCTTCCACATGCCGACCTTGGGCACGAGCTTGCCCGCCGGCAGGAACTCGGTGAGCGCTTCGAGGCTCCCCAGCAGGACGGCGGAGCGCGCCGCCTCGCGTGGACTCTTGCCGGCAGCACGCAGCTCCGAGTAACGCGAGCCGCCAGTGCCTGCACCCAGGAGGGCAGCGCCGCCCGCAGGACCGGCGAGCGCGATGGCGGGTAAAGCGACAGCGGCGCTCGAGAGTCCGGCTTGTGCAGCCCGCTCGAACGTGGAGGCATCTTCTGGGATTGCCTCACGCGCACCT
>DATIEU010000585.1:0-3767 GCA_035455565.1 Steroidobacteraceae bacterium
TACGCGACGCTGATGAACCTGGTGATCTTCCCGGTGTTCTTTCTCTCGGGATCGCTCTACCCGGTGCAGCACCTGCCCGAACCCCTGCGGCTCGTCGCGACGTTGAATCCGTACACGCACGGTGTCGACGTGCTCAAGCACGCCGCAGTGTCGGGATCCGTGGGTTTCGGACCGGACTTCGACGTGGCGGTCGATCTTGCAGTACTACTCGCCTTCAGCGCAGTTGCGCTTGCAATCGCGGGTGTGCGTTTCTCGCGCGAGTCCGCCAACGAGCCGCTGATTCACCGGCTCGCCGCACGGCAAGGCAACTGATTTCCCTCTAAAACAGCGGGCCTTCCGCGCTCCCGAGCATCAGCGCCCGCAACATCGGCACGTTCGGCCCGCCGTGCGACAGGAACTCGTCGTGGAACTGCTTCCACGCGGCCTCGCCACCGCGCGTCGCCGTCCAGTCGGCGCGCAGCTTGCGGATCATCAGTTTGCCCATTGTGTAGTTGAGGTACGCCGGATCGTACGTGCCGCGGCGCGCCTGTTGCCGCGAATTGCCGAGGTCCTGGTACGCCTGCTCGCGGAACAGGCGCTCGGAATCCGCCACGCTCATGCCGGCGGTGTGCAGGCCGATCGCCGAGAGGAAACGTGCATCGCGCAACAGCGCGTTGGAGAGCTGGCCGATGTGGGTCTCCGGATCGCCTTCACCGAGACCCATCTCCCACATCATTTCCTCGGCGTAGTGCGCCCAGCCTTCAGCGTACGCGTAGCCCACGAACAGTCGACCGACCACCGAGTCCGTGCGGTTGGAATGCAGGAACTGCAGGAAGTGGCCCGGCCACACCTCGTGGACTGAGGTGAACAGCAGGTCGGCGCGTCCCGGCAGGTAATCGCGCTGGACCTCCTTGGACCACGACGGATCGGGCGGTGAGATGTAGTAGGTCGCCGGTACGCCTTTCTCGTAGGGCCCCGGAACATCGATATAGGCGAAATTCGCGCGGTTGAAGGGCGGCGCCTCGGCGACCAGCGCCTCGTCTTCGCTCGGAATGCTCATCACTTGTTTTTCGACGATGAACTTCTTGAGTCCCGCGAGCTGGTTGCGCGCGCCTTCGACCGGACCGCCCTCCGGCTTATTGGCATTCATCTTCGCGAAGCACGCAGGCACGGTCGCGCCCGGCGCGAACTTCGCGCAGGCCTCCTTGACGGCGTCCTGGTTGCGCTTGAGGTCCGCGCGGCCCATCGCTTCGAGCTCGGTTACGGGTGTGGTGACACCCTCGGTCATCTGCAGCATGCGCGCGAACTTCTCCGGCCCGAGCGCGTAGTCCTGTGTGGCTGTCTTGCGCGCGTCCTCGAAGTGCTTCGCGAGATCGCGCATCGCCGCGATGGCGCCCCGGTTTGCCGCCGCCAGGTCCTTGCGCAGCGCTTCGTCCTCGACTTGCTTGAAGACCTGCGGCAGGTCCTTCTCGTAGAAATCCGCGAAACCGCCGAAGCCGGCGATTGCCCGCTCCACGAAGCTCTCCGCCATCGGCATGCGCAGGTTCGTCTTGATCTCGCCTGCCACGCGCGGAATCGAGCGCAGGTAACCGGCGAGACCTCGCAGGCGCTGATCGAGCGGTGCGTACTCGCGCGTCAGATATGCACTGGGATCGAGGTCGTCGAGATTCCAGTCGAAGTAGAAGGTCGGGTTGCGGAACGGATCGCCGACCACCTCGAGCCAGAACAGATCCCGATCGATGCGCGAAATCAGGTAGTCCCGCTCGAAGCGCTGAGCGTCGGTGAGACCGGTGTCGAAGGCGGCCGCGCGAGCGCGTGCGCTGTGCAGTCGCGTGATCTCGGTCGCGATGCCGGCGGCGCTCCAGTCCGGCAGCTGGCCATCGAATTCGTGGCGACCGGTGCGGATCGCGAAGGTCGGGTGCGCCTTGAAAAAATCCTCGATGAAGCTGTCGCGAAACGTATCCCATTCCTTCTGGATGAGCGCCGCGGGGTCGGCTTCGGGCGGGTTCTGCTCATCCTTGCGACCGCATCCGGCCAGGAGAAGAAGACTGGCGAACGCGCCAATCCACACCGCGCCCAGGCGGATCCACTGGTTCGAAATCATGAAACTGCCCCGTTTCTTCTGTGGCGGCTGCGCCGCGAGGCCGCAAGCTTACAGGAGGTTGGAAAGGGTGGGAAAAGGCGACTCAACCGGGTGGAGCAGCTCCATTGTGTTATCCCACGGACGTCACCCCCGGAATGGTCGAGGACTGGCGAGCGAAGCGCGCGCTCGTGAAGGCCTGATCTGCCGTCCGATCAGCGCCGGAAATTGATCAGCCACAGGCCGACGACGCACAGCAGAATGCCCACGACGTTCACGGCCGAGAGCTTGTCGCGAAAGAATGCGACGCCAACCAGGAGCAGAAGGAGGGCGGCTGCGGATTGAGTCACGAGCTGACCGAGACTCACGTTGAACCCTGCCCGATACAGCATCAGGAAACCCAGGTCGAGGAACACGATCGCGACAGCGAGTCCGATCGCCGTCCAGTTGAGCAGCTGCACCGATTCGCGCAGCGAAGTCGCCCCGGGCAATGTTGCGTAGATCGCGACGAATGTCACCGTCACGAATGCGTACGTGGCGGCCAGCGACAGGAACGGATTCACCGCCCCCGGCGTGACCTTCAGGACGAGGTGATAGGCGACGGTCGCCACGATGGCAACGGCGAGCCACATCATTTGCATGGCGGTGCCTCCCGGAACGCGCTTTCTCATATGCTATCGCGACCACGCAAAGAACCCGACCCTCGCGCGGTTGGCAGGTCGAGCCGCTAGTGCTCCGACTTGGCGAGATCGAGCAGGGTCATGACGGTGCGCCAGTTGCGGGCCGTCGCGGGGACTCCGAGGTGGCGCTCGATTCGCGCGGCGAGCTTTGACGTCCCGAAGCCATCGGGCGTGCAGAGGTAAAGCACCGTGCCCTCGAGCGAGTAGGACTCGCTCCCGGCCTTGAGACGATCGAGCGACTCCAGGTCCGGCGTGCGCGGGTGCTCGGCGAGAAAGAACAGGTGAACTGCTTTTGGATTCGTGGACGCCACCGTGGCGAACGGATTGGCCGCGGCGGCGCGTTCGAGTTCCTCCCGATCCACGAGCATGACCTGCGGCTCGAAGCCGCAACCCGCCGAAACTGCCGCGCCGATCCGCTTGGCTAGACGCGCTGGGTCGGTGACCGAACTGCGCAGGACGACATTGCCACTCTGGATGTAGGTCCTGACATCGCGACAATTGGCCTTTTCGAGCAGCGTCACGAGCTTCTTCATCGGCAGGACGTTGTTACCGCCGACGTTGATGCCCCGAAAGAGCGCGATCCAGCTTTTCATCGTCTTCACCGGGCTCGCGAGACCTGACCCAATTCTCATTCTGAGGCCTCGGGCGGCTGAAGCGTAACCGTCGGCGCTACACTCCCGCAGCCGATGGCCACGACGGAGCGACGCCATGAAGTGCCCTCGCTGTAAGACGACGGATCTCAAGCCCACCATTATCGAGGAGTTTCTGCCGGCCGCCGGCTGCTCGAGTTGCGGGGGGAGCCTCGTGTCGCTGGTGTACTACCGTCACTGGGCGGAGACACATCAGGCGCCCCGAGAGCTGGGTTCGGAGGACACAACCATATCAGTCGAGACCACGGACACGACCACCGCGCTCACGTGCCCGAAATGCGCTCGCGTGATGATGAAATACAAGCTCACAGGCACAGTCTCCAACCGGCTCGATGCATGTTCGCTCTGCGAGGAAGCCTGGCTCGACCGCGGCGAGTG
>DATIEU010000586.1:0-6153 GCA_035455565.1 Steroidobacteraceae bacterium
TCGGCCCTGAGCGGCTACTGCCTTCACCAGCGCGAAACACTGCCTGCCTGGCGCGAGCCCGAGCTCCTGCACCGCGCTGTGTGTCACGCGCGCCAGCAGCGTTTGCGAGGCGGCCGCCGTCAGGTGCACGAGCACCGAACCGTTGAGCGGCTCGAGGCGCGTGACCGCGACGGGCAGGACATTACGCGCACTCACCGCGCGCGGTGCTTCGAGCGCAATCACCACATCGTCCGCGGGTACATAGAGTCGTACACGCGTTCCACGCTCGACCGCACCCAGCGCGACGCGTAGGGACAGTGCGCCGCTCGTGAGCGTCGCGAGGCGTTCCTCGGCATGCACCTGCTGCACGGTCGCATCGAGCAGCGTCCCGATCACGCCCGGACCCACGATGGCGTGCAGCGCTTCCGACAAGCAGATTTCCTGCAGAGAGCCTGATGCACTGACGCGGCCGCTATCGAGCAGGATCACCTGTTCGGCGAGTCGCAGCACTTCCTCGAACTCGTGGCTCACGTAAATGATCGGCACTTTGAACTCATCGCGCAGCCGCTCGAAGTAGGGCAGCACCTCGTCGCGGCGTTCGGCGTCGAGCGAGGCCAGCGGTTCATCGAGCAGCAGCAGGCGCGGCTGTGCAAGCAGCGCGCGTCCGAGCGCCACGCGCTGGCGTTCGCCGCCAGAAAGCTCACGCGTGCGTCGCTCGAGCAAGGCCGCGAGGCCGAGCAAATCGACGATCGCTTCGAAGCGGATCGGCGCCGGGCGCCCGCGCACCCGCTGCAGCCCGTACAGCAGGTTGTGGCGCACATTGAGATGCGGGAAGAGGCGTGCATCCTGGAACACGTATCCCGTGGCGCGCTCTTCGGCCGGTACGCTGACCCTCGTGCGCGTGTCGAGAAAAGTGAGGTCATCGAGCACGATGCGCCCGCGCTCGGGCGCCAGTAATCCCGCCAGCAGGGAGATGACCGTCGACTTGCCCGAACCCGAGCGTCCGAAGAGCGCGGTCACGCCCGGCGTAGCGACGGAGAAGGCCGCCTCGAGATCGAACGTGCCCCGCCTCACTTTGCAGTCGAAGGCGAGCACGGGCTATGGCCCCAACCGTTTGCGCACACTGCGCGCCAGCCATTCCGAGAGCGCGAGTCCCGCGAGCCCGAGCCCGACTGAAAGCGCTGCCAGGCGCGCGGCCGCCGCATCGCCATCCGGAGTCTGGATCGCGGTGTAGAGCGCGAGAGGCAGGGTGCGCGTTTCACCGGGAATGTTCGAAACGAAAGTGATCACCGCGCCGAACTCGCCCAGGCTGGCCGAGAACGCCACGATGACACCCGCCAGGATCCCGGGCAGCGTGAGCGGCAGCGTGATGGTGAAAAAGCGATCCCAGCCGCGTGCGCCGAGCGTGCGTGCGGCCGCTTCGAGGTGGGGATCGATGTTCTCGATCGAGAGGCGGATCGCGCGCACCACGAGTGGAAAGGACATGACTGCGGTCGCGAGCGCGGCGCCCGCTGTCGTGAACACGAGTCGCAGACCGAAGTGCTCGGCAAGCCAAGCGCCAATCGGTCCGCGTGTGCCGAAAATGAGCAGCAGGAAATAGCCGACGACGACCGGCGGCAGCACCAACGGCAGGTGAACCGCCGCATCGACCAGCGTCTTGCCGAGAAAACGTCGACGAGCGAGGAGCCACGCCATGGCAATCGCGAACGGCAGGCTGAGCCCGACGCTGCGCGCCGCAACTTCCAGGCTGAGCCGGAACGCCTGCCATTCGTCCGGGGTGAGCCAGGCGCTCACGGCACCACGAAGCCTTGAGCTCTGAACACGTCGAGCGCGGCGGCGGAGGTCAGGAACGCAAACGCCTCACGCACGTCAGGCGTGTCGTGCCCGGCGAGGATCGCGAAGGAGTAGCGAATCGCGGCGTGACTCTCTGCAGGAAACTTTGCCACGACCTTGACCGATTTCGCGACGCGCGCATCGGTCGCATACACGATGCCCAGGGGCGCTTCGCCACGCTCGACGAGCGCCAGCGCGGCGCGGACATTCTCCGCACGCGCGAGCCTGGGCTCGATCTTCGTCCAGGCACCCAGAAAGTCGAGCGCCTGCTGCGCATAACGGCCCACAGGCACATGCGCCGGATCGCCCGTGGCGAGTCGCCCGTCGCCGAGGAGTGCCGCGAGATCGACGCCCTTCCTGAGCTCGACGGTTACGGGCCGATCCGCGGGCGCGATGAGTACCAGTTGATTACCGATGGGTCGCGACCACGAATCCTTGAGGACGAGCTTGCGTTCGTCGAGATACGTCATCCATTCCTCGTCCGCCGAGAGAAAGATGTCGGCAGCGGCGCCGTTCTGCACCTGGCGCGCGAGCGTCGAGCTCGAGGCGAACGAGATCTTGAGCGTGCGGCCGGATTCCTCTTCATGCATTCGCGCAATTTCACCGACCGCGTCGGTGAGAGACGCGGCGGCAAAAACGACGATTTCGTGAGGTGGCGCGGCCGGCGTGGCGGGTTCGGCCGCGCTCGCCGAAGCGCACCACCACGCGGGCAGCAACGCAAGCAGGCGGACCGTCAGCCTCGACATAGGGCGTCTCCTTTGAGGACGCCCATTCTGACGGCAATGGGCCATCTGACCAAGGCCCGCTGTATCCGGGCGAATATGACGGCTGATCAGCCGTAGTAGGCGTAGGCGCGGATTTCCACGCTACCGCGTGGCTCGACGCCGGCAGCGCAGCTCGGGTCGTTGAAGGCGCTGTGCGGACAGCCCTGGAGGCTCGTGCGGTCAGAATCGAAGGCCTTGAACACGAGCACCTCATCGGGGCGCATGTCCCGGTAGTAGAACCAGTGGTGCGCGGGATTGAAGCGGATGAGCGAGGACTCGAACTTGAGCTCGGGCCCGTTGGGCGGGTCGACCACGGCCAGGCCGGTCACCATGTCGCCCGAGCGCACGGTGCGTGCGCTGCAGACACCGAGCGGCACGTCCTGCGGCGGCGGCGTCATCACGCGCCAGAAGTTGAACGCGGCGTATCGGCCGCGAAGCCAGGGCTCCACGTCCTCGATCCCCTCCATCTCCAGGTGACGGCGCGCAAACTCATCGAACGACTTGCGGCTGTAGTCGATGTGCACGAAGCGCGCGGCGCGTGAATTGAGGAGCGTCCCGTGGTGGCGCGAGCTCTCGCTCCAGCGCAGCACGGGTCCGGTCACCAGCACCTTGCGGGCGCCGGTGAGCTCGGTGAGGAGCTGCGCGATTTCCGGGCGGTAGACGCGCATCACTTCATCGGTGTCGCGGAAGTTCCGGACTGCGGTAGGCCGACGGAACAGGCCGAAGCCTTCGCGCTCGAGCGTCTGCCGGGAATCGAGCGAGCGCGCGTCCTCGACCTGGATCGCATGCGTGCTCAGCTTGAGATTGTTCTCGGTCTTCTGCGCATAGAAGACCGGCATCTCGTCCATCTCGTCGAGATAGTTGACACTCGATTCGATCACTGCCGACCCTGCGATGACGCCGCAAAATCATCATGGACTGGGCCGGAAGCGCTCGCAATGGGTAGAGTAGCGAGCCCGTTTCAGCGAGGGGGCCCTATGTCCGCACCGTCCGAGCAGGTCTTGCCGCGCGCCGCCGCCAACGGGATCGAGGCGGGACATCGGCGGGTCATCTTCGCCTCTTCGCTCGGCACGGTATTCGAGTGGTTCGATTTCTATCTCTACGGCACGCTCGCGGTTTTCTTCGGCACGCTGTTTTTCCCGCCCGGTCACGAGACGGCCGCGTTTCTCGCGAGCCTCGCGACCTTCGGCGCGGGCTTTGCGGTGCGTCCGCTCGGTGCGCTGGTATTCGGCCGCATCGGCGACATGGTGGGCCGCAAGTACACCTTCCTGATCACGATCGTGGTGATGGGACTCGCGACCGCGCTCGTGGGCGTGCTCCCAACCTATGCGCAGATCGGTATCTGGGCGCCCGTGCTGCTGGTGACGCTGCGCCTGGCGCAGGGGCTCGCACTCGGTGGCGAATACGGCGGCGCCGCGACGTACGTGGCCGAGCATGCGCCGGCCGGGCAACGCGGCTACTACACGAGCTGGATCCAGACCACGGCGACACTCGGCTTTTTCCTGTCGCTCGCGGTGATCCTCGGCTGCCGCCTGTCATTCGGCGATGACGATTTCAAGGAATGGGGCTGGCGCGTGCCGTTCCTGTTTTCGGTGATCCTGCTCGCGATCTCGGTCTACATCCGTCTCAAGCTCGCCGAGTCGCCGCTCTTCACCGAGCTCAAGTCGCAGGGCCGGCATTCGCGCAAACCGCTCTCGGAAAGCTTCGGTGACTGGCGCAATCTGAAGATCGTGCTGCTCGCGTTGCTCGGCGCGACGGCCGGGCAGGGCGTGGTCTGGTACACGGGGCAGTTCTATGCACTATTCTTTCTTCAGAACACGCTCAAGCTCGATTTCCGCCTGTCGTACGTGCTGATCGCCATTGCGCTTGCCATCGGGACGCCGTTCTTCATTCTCTTCGGCAAGCTCTCGGACCGTATCGGGCGCAAGCGGGTCATGGTCGCCGGTTGCTTGCTCGCCGCGCTCACCTACTTCCCGATCTTCAACGGCCTGAGTCTCTACGCCAATCCCGCGCTCGCGGATTTCCAGGATCAAGCCGCGATCTCGGTCGCCGCCAGGGATTGTCACTTCAACATCTTCGCGAAGCCGACGACGCCCTGTGATCGCGCGCGCGACTTTCTGACGAAGTCAGGCCTGAGCTACACCTCGCTCCCGTACGACGGGCAGGAAGACGTCGTCACGACGATTGCCGGACAGAGGTTGGTGGGATTCGATGAAGCGCAGTACAAAGACGCACTCGAATCGAGCGGCTATCCGGCCGCGGCGGATCCGGCGCGCGTCAACAAGCCGATGACGGTGCTATTGCTCGTGATCCTGATGCTCTACGTCACGATGGTGTACGGGCCGATCGCCGCGTTCCTGGTCGAGCTCTTCCCCACGCGCATCCGCTACACCTCGATGAGCTTGCCATATCACATTGGCAACGGCTGGTTCGGCGGCTTCCTGCCGTTCGTCGCCGCGGCGCTGGTGGTGAAGTCGGGCGATATCTACTACGGGCTCTGGTACCCGATCGTGGTGGCGGCGATGACGGGCCTGGTCGGCCTCTTGTTCGTGCGCGAAACGAAGGACGTCGATATCCGGCGTTGAGCCCTCAGTTGGACGGCGGCGGGGGAACCTGCTCGTCACCACTGGCCCGGAGCCCGGCTCGATCTCGCTCGAACTCCAGCTTCGCGAGCTGATCCTTGAATTCGGCCTCATCGACCATCGCCTGGCCGATGTCGGCGGTGCGACCGGCGACGTATGACAGGTGAATCACGCGCTCCAGGGGCTCTTCACGGAGGTAGGCCGCTTCCGCCTCCTTGAGAGAGTTGAACGCTGACTGCAACTCGCGCCCCGCCACTTCCTGCACCATTCCCTCGTCCGAGAGCGCTTCTACCTTGGCGCGGGCTTCGTCCAGCTGCGGCACGCGTTGCAGGTCGGAGCCGCCGCAGGCCGCGAGAAATGCGAGCGCGGTGATCGCAAACAGTGTGCGTTTCATGGCGGGTTCCTCAGGGCTGACTGGGGGTTGGCGCCGGTGCGGGTGCTGGTGCTGCTGCGGGCGCGGGCGCCGCCTGTTGGCGGGTCGCTTGTTCGACCGCCTGCTTGGCCTTGCCGGTCGATGTCCGTGCGGTGGCCACCTGGGCATCGAGTGCTGCCTCCGTGGCAAGTTGTGACGCCTGCTCCGTGTCGCCTTTTTCGGCGGACTTGCGTGATCGCTGCAACTTGTCGCGCGCCGCCTGCAGATCGGCTGCGGCGTAGCGCTGCGCGCCAGCCTTCTCCGCCTGCTCGATCAGCGACTGGGCCTGCGTGTATTCCTGGGTCGGCTTTGGAGGCGCGCTCGCGCATCCACTCGCGAGTGCGACGACCAGGGCATACGTCAGAAAGCGGCGACTCGGAGACATGGCTGCCTTCCCGCGGTTCAATCGGTTGGCGCTATTTCAGGCGGTTGTGCGGGGCGGCGGTGTCAGTGGGCCGGCTATCGAGGACGTAATGCCGCCCGACTGAACGGGTAGGACTCATCCGACGGACGTGCAAGTCAGCGATTGGGCTCGCCCTTTTGTTGATAGCGCGACGCGGCACGTGAGTTGGGGAATATACGT
>DATIEU010000587.1:0-3149 GCA_035455565.1 Steroidobacteraceae bacterium
TCGCGCAGTACCGCGAGCGCTTGCGAAGCAAACGCTTCGTTGAGCTCGACGACGTTGAGTGCGCCGACATCGAGCTTGAGCCGCTCGAGCAATTTGCGCGAAGCCGGCGCCGGACCCATGCCCATGATGCGCGGCTCGACGCCGGCGACCGCCGTGCCCACGACACGCGCCAGCGGCTTGAGTTTGTAGCGGGCCACCGCGCTTTCACTCGCGAGCAACAGCGCGCACGCGCCGTCGTTGACGCCCGAGGCATTCCCCGCGGTCACGGTGCCGCCATTGCGAAACGGCGTGCCGAGCTTGGCGAGCGCTTCCAGACTCGTCTCGCGCGGATGTTCATCGCGATTGACGAGGGTCGGCTCGCCCTTCTTCGATGGAATGCTGACCGGCGTGATCTCCTCGCCGAGCACGCCGTTGCCCTGCGCACGGAGCGCACGCTGTTGGCTGCGCAACGCGAACGCGTCCTGGTCGGCACGCGACACGCGAAACTGCTCGGCGACGTTTTCGCCGGTCTCCGGCATCGAGTCGATGCCGTACTGCTTCTTCATCAGGACATTCACGAAGCGCCAGCCGATGGTGGTGTCGAACATCTGCACGTCGCGCGCGAACGCGGTGTCGGCCTTCGACATCACGTAGGGCGCACGCGACATGCTCTCGACGCCGCCCGCGATCACCAGCTCAGCCTCGCCCGTCTTGATCATGCGCGCGGCGCTCGCGACGGCATCGAGGCCGGAACCACACAAGCGATTGAGGGTCACGCCCGGCACGTCGACGGGCAGCCCGGCGAGCAGCGCCGCCATGCGTGCCACGTTGCGGTTGTCCTCACCCGCCTGGTTGGCACAACCGTAGATGACGTCATCGACCGCCCGCCACTCGACCGTCGGATTGCGCGTCACCAGCGCGCGTATCGGGATCGCCGCCAGGTCGTCCGTGCGCACGCTCGCGAGCGCGCCGCCGTAGCGGCCGAACGGTGTGCGGATCGCGTCGCAGATGAAGGCGTCGGTCATGGATTCACTCGATGAGTTTTCCGCTGATGCGGTGGGACCGGCCGCGGAAGAGCGCGATGCGTTCGTCCTTCTGGTTGGTCACTTCCACCTCGTAGAGTCCGGAGCGGCCCGCGCGCCACGTTTCCCGCGCCGTCGCGCCCAGCACATCATTGGCATACGCGGGCGCGAGAAAGTCGATGGAGGCTGCGGCCGCCAGCGTGTTGTCGCCGTACGAGTTGCAGGCGTAGGCAAACGCGGTGTCGGCGAGCGTGAAGATCAGGCCGCCGTGGCACACGTCGTGGCCGTTGGTCATGTCGGGACGCACGCGCATCCTGAGCCGCGCGCCGCCCGGCGTGACTTCGAGCACCTGGATACCTAGTGCCTGGGCCGCCGTGTCCTTCTCGTAGAGGACGCGGCCCGCGCGCCGGGCCATCTCTTCGGGCGATTCCGCCTTCTTCGCTGGTTCTGATTGCGCCACGGCTCAGTGTCCCACAAATTTGGGATCGCGCTTCTGCGTGAAAGCGGCCACGCCCTCGACATAGTCGTCGGAATAGCCCAGCTCGCGCTGGAAGTCGCGCTCGAGCGTGAGCTGCTCCTCGAGCGTGCGGCTCCACGCGGCATGGATCGCCTGCTTGGTGCGCGCGAGGCCGAGGGTTGGCGCTGCGGCCAGGCGCGTCGCAAGCTGATCGACGGTACTGGCGAGCTCCGCGTCTTCGACGCAGCGCCAGATCAGTCCCCATTGCGCCGCCTGCTCGGCGCTCAGCTTGTCGCCGAGCAGCGCGAGACCGATCGCGCGCGGTGTGCCGACGAGTCGTGGCAGGAGCCAGGTGCCGCCCGAATCCGGCACCAATCCGAGCCGGCAGAACGCCTGCACGAAGCTCGCCGACTTCGCGGCGATGACGAGATCGCAGGCGAGCGCGATGTTGGCGCCCGCACCCGCAGCGACGCCATTCACCGCGGCGATGACCGGCATGGGCAGGTCGCGCAAGCCCAGGATGAGGGGCCGGTAGTTGTTATCGATCGATTCGCCGAGATCGACCCGCGCCCCGCCGGGCGCCACGGCGCGATCGCCAAGATCCTGTCCGGCGCAGAAGCCGCGTCCGGCACCGGTGAGCACGAGCACGCGCGCGCCGTCCTTCGCGACGCGCGACAGTGAATCACGCACCTCCGCGTGCATGTCGGTGTTGAAGCTATTGAGCTTGTCGGGCCGGTTGAGCGTGAGGCGTGCAATGCCGCCTTGCATGTCGAACAGGATGTGCTGGTAGTTCATTGGGAGTGCAACCTACTTCTGATCGTAGTCCAGCTCGAGCTCGGGCGTCGTCGGGCGTGACTGGCACGCCAGCACGAACCCCTCCTCCACTTCCCATGGCTCGAGCGCGTAGTTGGCTGCCATCTCGACCGTACCTCGCGCCACCTTTGTGCGACAGGTCGAGCACACGCCCGCGCGGCAGGAAAAAGGCAGGTCGAGCCCGGCCTGCTCGGCGGCCTCGAGCACGGTTTCAGCCTCGCGCGCCATCGTGAACGAGCGGCGGCGCCCGTCCATCACCACGGACACACGCGTCGTGGCCTCGGAACCCGGTGCCGTCACGACATGAGGTTGCGCGGCCGGGGCGACGGCCTCGACCGCAAACCGTTCGCTGTGAATGCGATCCGTGCTGACGCCAAGCGCCAGCAGCGCCGCCTTCACCTCGTCGTTCATATCGCCGGGCCCGCACAGGTAATACTCGTCGACCGCAGTCGGATCGAAGAGTGTCGTGGCGAGGTCGCGCACCTTGTCGCCATCCAGGCGGCCGTTGAGCAGCGCCACGTCCTGCGGCTCGCGCGTGAACAGGAAATGGAGTGCGAGGCGCGACAGGTGCACGTCCTTCAGTGCCAGCAGCTCCTCCATGAACATGGTGCGTGCCGCGTTCTGGTTGCCGTAGAAGACGTGAAAGCGACTCCCGGACTCGCGCGCGAGTGTGGCCTTGACGATGGAGAGCACCGGCGTGATGCCGGAGCCTGCTGTAAAGGCCGCGTAGGTGCGGCCATCGCCCGCCGGCAGCGTGGTGTGGAAGCTGCCGTTCGGCGTCAGCACCTCGAGCGTGTCGCCCACGCGCACGCTGCGCGCGATGTGCTGCGACAAACGGCCTTGGCGGTGGGCGCGCACACCGATGCGCAGTTCGGGAT
>DATIEU010000588.1:0-2389 GCA_035455565.1 Steroidobacteraceae bacterium
GCGAGGCAAGGCTGAACGCTGAGACGAGCATCCACGTCGTGCCGAGCACCAGAAGCGCCGCAAGCGCGAGAAGCGCAGTGCCGCGCTGGCTGCGTGTGCCGGAAGGACCGGGCATGGCGGCGGCAGTCTATGCACGCGGCGCGGCGCTGAAACGCGGTTCTAGACCAGGAGGATGTGCAAAAAGTCACACCCCGCAGCTGGATCGGACGCGCGGAGTAGCGGCGCACTAGAGCGCGAGCGCGATCGACGGCACCGGATCGTTCGTGCCGCCCTCGACGCACGAGGCGACGCTCGCGCGGGTGTTGCCGGAAGCAAAATTGGCATCGTCGCTCTTTGCGTCAAGCTCCTGCGCCGAGCGGCAAGACAAGTTCAAGACCTCGATCACGTTGCGCGTGCTGGTCGGGAAGCTCGTCACGGCGCTTGCGCTGCGGGCGATCGCGCGGATGGTAATGAGCCTGTCGCTCTGGCTCAGGGTAATCGGGCCGGGGCCGCCCTTGATAAAGCCGGCATGGAAGAGGTGGTTCGGGACGCACGCGACCTCTCCGGCGTCGATCTGGCCGTCGCCGTTGCCGTTCGCGGTCACCGAGCACGAATTCGCCGTCACCCCCGGGATCCGCGTCGAGGCGTTGGGCATGTCACCAGGGAGGTAGCCGTAGCGCTCGCGAAAGCGCACGATCGCCTCGGACAAGTCCTTGACGCTCGCCTGCACAGCTTGACTATGCGAGGCGCCGATCAAGCTCTTACCCGAAGTGCTGGCCACGATGCCGAGGATGATGCCGACCACAGCGAGCACGATTGCGATCTCGATCAGCGTCCAGCCGCGGCATTTCACGGCAGCACGTTGGCCATGTAACCGCGCACTTCGCCCACCGAGACCGAAATCGAGATATCGTCTCCCAACCCGCCGTCGTCCGTTCGGTTTGGTCCCTGGGAATAGATCTGCATGGCGACGATGTTCGCCGTGGGCGAGGCGCTGCTAATCCCGTAGCCACTTGTGCTGGGCTGGATCACCAGCGCGTTCGGTTTGTAGCGATAGCGCAACCCCCACGGATCGAGCGCTTCGCTGAGCGAAATGCCGATGTCTTTATAGGGCACATGGTCATCGTTGTTGCCGATCTCATTTGAGCCGAACCCGTCGGTGTCATCGGCTGACATGATGACGCGGCATTTGGGGCTGCTAGGAGCACTGGTGCAGTTGTTGGCGCCGTACGTCGATGAGTAGCCCATGGCCTGACCGATCAGCGCTAGCTTGATCCGCTGCAACGAGTCGGTCACGACTGCGGCGGGCGCGCGCAGCGAGCCATCACGAAACAGTGGCTCCAGCAGGTCACTCGCAGCAAGGATCAGCACCTGGTCATCGAACGGTCCGCCGGTAGCGGCATCGTCGGCCGTGAGGTCGCGCCGGTAATAGGTGGTGTCCGCGTTGGTATTGCTCTCTTCATCGGTCCCGGCTGCCGGCAGCGTGTTGCGTGTGCCACCGATGGTGTAAGCGCCCAAGCCATTGCGGCCGTGTGAGACGACAACGGCAGCCACGTTGCTGGCGATGGCGGTCACGGTGACGCCGGTGCGATTATTGACGGTAATCAGCCCCGTGTTACCAGTGCGGAACCAGGCGCTGCGCGTCCAATCGGTGTTTGCGCTCCAGTTGCCGTTGGGCATAGCCGTGATGTTCGTGTTCGAAACATGGTAGGAGAAGAAGTTACCCCAACCGTCGCGGGCCGCGTCGCGCGCAAGACCCAAGGTGGTGTAAGGGAGAATTCCGAAGGCTGCCGAGCAGGCCGTCGCGGGATCGCCGGTGGTGGTGCGGTTCTCGACGCCATCAGGCGCGGTGAAGTCGGTGTCGGGGCAGGGAAGGCGGTTGTTGCGGCGCAGGTAACCGGTGAGCGCCTCCTTGATCGCGGCCTGCCGCTGCGCGGTAGCGGCGTGGGCCTGGTTCTCCAGGTTGGCGGTCCATGCGCCGATACCCATCGTGAGCACGATGCCGATCACCAGCACCACGATCGAGAGCTCGACGAGGCTGAATCCGCGCGCGCGCATGCCTACTTCGCGTCCCGGCGAATCCGGATCTCGCCGTCGCCGATCACGTCGCGCACTTCTCCGGTGCCGCGATCGAGGACCTCGCCCGGCCGCAGGGCTGCGCGTGGGCCGCCTTCCCCGACCGGGATCGACACCCGCGGACCGATGCGCGGCGCGTCGCCCGCGCCTTCAGGCAGTGGCTCCCCGTTTATCCATACCGTTGAAGTCCCGCCCGAGCGCTTGACGTAGCCATCGAGCTTCGTGGTGGGCGAGCTCACTACTACGGCGGCCGGCTTGTCGGGCACGCGCGCCTTGCGCCGCGCGTCGAGCGCAGTACGCTGCTCCGGGGTAAAGAAAAGCCGTCCCACCTCCT
>DATIEU010000589.1:0-2141 GCA_035455565.1 Steroidobacteraceae bacterium
CGGGTCAGGCGCTGCAACTGACCGGTGAGTACACCATGAAAAGGCTCGATTTCAAGATCGGCGGTGGCATCTGGGGCGACACCGATGTGGTCGCCGACGAAGTGAGGCTGCGCTATAAATTGCTGTTGCGACCGTGATCCCGAGGATGCCGAAGAAGGTTCAACGTAAGAAAAGGGAGGATCGATGAAGCGTATGTTCGTGATGCTCGCAGCCGTTGCCCTGGTCGGGGAAACGGCCTACGGCGCGAGTTATACGATTGACCCCAATCATACCTATCCGAGCTGGGAGGTCAGCCACCTCGGCATATCGGTGCTGCGCGGGAAGTTCACCAAGACCTCCGGCAAGCTGACGTTCGACCGCGAGGCGAAGGCGGGCGAGGTCGCGACCGAAATCGACGCCGCCTCCATCGAATCCGGCCATGCGAAGTTCAACGAGCACCTTCGCAGCGAGGATTTCTTCAACGTCGCGAAGTTCCCGAGTATCAGCTTCAAGTCCACCGCGTTCCACTTCACTCAGGACACCCCGTCCACGGTGGACGGTGAGCTGACGATGCTCGGCATCACCAAGCCCATCA
The DNA here is from genome assembly GCA_035455565.1 of Steroidobacteraceae bacterium. Taxonomy (GTDB): domain Bacteria; phylum Pseudomonadota; class Gammaproteobacteria; order Steroidobacterales; family Steroidobacteraceae; genus DATBVX01. The sequence goes on from DATIEU010000589.1 coordinate 575, forward strand.
CGCTCGCGGTGCATACCATGGGCTGTACCATACACCCCCGTCTGAAGCGGGAGGTCTGCGGCGCCGACCTCGTCGCCGCCGTGCGGCGCTCGGAGTTCGGGATGAAGTACGGCATCCCGCGCAACGGCGACGTCGTCACGCTACGAATTCAGGTTGAGGCGCTTAGGGACGAGTAACGGCACCGGTGCCGAGTGTAGACCCTCGATTTAGAGAGCGCTCAGCGACCACCGCATAGCGGCGAAACCTGCTGATCGTCGCCGGCTTCAATATAATCGGCGCAGGGAATGACAACGGGAGCGGCGATGCGCACGATCATATTGTTGAACGCCAAGGGAGGCTCGGGCAAAACCACCCTCGCGACTAATATCGCCGCCTACTATGCGGCACAAGGCAAGTCCGTGGTGCTGGCGGACTTCGATCCGCAGAGCTCGAGCCTCGATTGGCTGCGGGCACGGCCCGAGGATCGACCCTCAATTCGGAGCGTGAATGCGTGGCAGGATGGGCTGCGGGTTCGTCGCGATACCGATCACGTCGTCGTCGACGCGCCTTCAGGCTGCCACGGTACGCGACTGATTGCGCTGCTGCGTCATGCCGAGACCGCAATCATCCCGGTCCTGCCCTCACCGCTCGATATCCGGGCGGCGCGGGATTTTATCGACGAGGTGCGGGGCGTCGGCCGCATCGGCAGACACGATCTTGCCGCGCTTGGAATCGGCCAGCCGTTCGCCTTCCTGAGGAGGCTGTTTGCGGTGCCGACAACAACACGCGTCGCCGTGGTGGCCAATCGCGTTCGCGAAAACACACTCGCCTACGATGCGTTGTACGACTTCCTCGATCGCCTCAAGATCCCATTTCTCACCAGCCTGCGCGACACCCAGAACTACATCCAGGCCGCCGAGCGCGGGCTCGGTGTGTTCGAGCTCGCGCCTTCGCAGGTAGAGCAGGACACCGAGCAGTGGCAGCCTATCATCCGGTGGTTGAACAGCAAGCGCAGCCTGCCGGCGTAGCGTTCACCCGCCGCCACCTGCTCGTCAAAGCTGGGCAGCGAAGCTTCGTCAGAAGCGAAACACCAGACCCGCCATTGCTTGCCACTGGACAAGCCAGTCCCCATCTACATGGACTGCGCAGAAGTTCGTGTCGATGCCCGTTCGACAAAAGATTTCGCTATCGTCGTCGATGAGTGTCGCGAAAAGTCGCCCTTCTAGCCGCAAGCCGAGGCGCTTATCCGGAAACAGGCTTAAGCCACCCCCAAAGGAGAGGGACAGGAACGTCTCCGAGTCGAGGCCCGACGGCTTGGGCTCAAAACGCGTGGCGCCGATGGTGCCGACGATGTAAGGTCTTCCTAGACTGGTATCACTCGCAAAGGCGTACGTTCCGCCGAAGTGAAGATAGTCTACGTTTATGTCGAAGACGGGCTCATTGATAAACAGACCTTGGGCATCGAGCTCGGTCCGCTGACGAGAGTAGAAGAGCTCCCACTGTCTATCCGCATCAATGCGGACATTCAAGATCAAGCCGACGCTTCTCGACTCATCTAGCTCTAGGTCGGAGCCCGTGTTGCCCTGCT
>DATIEU010000590.1:0-8322 GCA_035455565.1 Steroidobacteraceae bacterium
CGTCTTCTGGCTCGTGCTCTTCGGCTTCATCACGGCGGCGAGCGACGTGGCGAAGCTCGAGACGCTGAGTGGCTGGCTCGAACGCGTGATTGGCTATCTGCCAAAGCTGCTGTTCGGTGCGCTGATAATCGTCGGGGGCTACCTCCTGGGCACGATCGCGCGCGCGCTGGTGAGCGATGCGCTCTATCCAACTGGTCTGGCGCAGCGTGTCCTGATCGGCCGACTGGCCCAGGCGGCGACATTCCTGGCGGCCATCGTCATCGGCATCGATCAGATGGGCTTCAACGTGACCTTCGTCACCACCATGATCGCCATCGTTCTCGGTGCGGTGCTGACCGGGTTCGCGCTAGCCTTCGGCCTCGGCGCGCGGCGCGTGGTAGCCAATCTCATTTCGGCACGGACACTGCAGCAACGTTTCAGCGTGGGTCACCACGCGCGCATCGGCGGTGTCGAGGGCGAGATTCTGGAGTTCACTCCCACGGGCGTCATCCTTGCGACCGACGAAGGACGGGTCAACGTTCCCGCCAGTCGCTTCGACGAGGAAGTGTCGGTACTGCTGTCGCGGGACGCCGGCAATGGCTGAGCTGCCACACCTCACGCTCGCTTTCCTGCAAGGTCACCCCGTGTCTGCGGCGCGCACGCTCGAGACCCTGGCGCCCGAGGATGCCGCTGCGCTGCTCGAGCATGTGCCGGTCAGAATTGCGGCGCCCGTGGCGGGGGCGATGAGCTCGGTCGCGGCCGCGCGATGCATCGCGCGGCTGCCGGACGAGAATCGAGCCGGCCTGTGCGCCGCGCTTTCGTGGGCCGATGCTTCGGCGGTGCTGCGCCAGCTCGGTGCGCCAACCCGCGACGCCGTGCTCGATCGGCTGCCGACAAGCATGGCGCGCCGCTTCCGGCGCTCGCTCGAATACGACGAGAACGAAGTCGGTGCCTGGATCGATCTGGACGCGCCGGCGATCGTGGCGGATCGCACGGTTGGGGATGCCCTCCGGCTCTTGGGGCAGGCACCCGAATTCCCGGCGAGTCACGTGTTGCTGACCGATGGAGCCCAGCGATACCTTGGCGTTGCGCCGTTGTCGGGCCTCCTGCGCGTGAGCCCGGCCACACCGCTCGACTCGATCGCGCAGCGCGGCGTGCGCGCCCTGCGCGATGCCGCCACGCTGGCGAGCGTGGTATCGAACGACGATTGGCAAAGCAGCACTGTGCTGCCAGTCGTCAATCATCGCGGCGAGTTGCTCGGCGGTCTGACGCGCACGGCGCTCCACAAAGCGCTCGACCGCCGCGCGCACAAAGCGCCTGCCCCGCATTCCTCTCTGTTCGTGCAGCTGTTCGAGACATACCTGACGGCGGCCGCGGGGTTGTTTCAACTATTGGTGCAGACTTCGGATCCCGCACCGGGCGGGGCGGCGGAGAGAGGATCATGAGCGGTGACCTGCGCGCCGCGATCCACGCGCTCGATCGGCGCTTTCTGCTGGATCACCCACAGCAGGCAGCCCGCGAGGTGGAGGAACTCGAGCCCGACGCCGTGGCGACAGAGATCGAAGAGCAGCCGCTGTACGTTCTGCTGCCCCTGTTCAGGCGCCTCGTGCCGCCGAACGCCGCGCAGGTGCTGATACATCTGCCCGAGGAGCTCGCAGCGCAAGTATTGACGGAGCTCCTTCCCACCGAGGCGATGCACATTCTGAACGCGCTCGATGATGAAGTTCAGTCGCGGCTGCTGGAACGACTGGAGCACAGCATCCGCGATGAGCTGCGTGCGCTGATGAGCTATCCGCAGGACAGCGCTGGCCGGCTGATGGACACGCGCATCGAGATGTTCAGAACCAGGATGACCGTCGGGCGGGCGCTGGAAGCGCTGCGGCGCGATCGCGCGCGGGCTGCCCGGAGCCTGTTTCTGGTCGATGACGACAACAAGCTCGTGGCTTGGGCGGCGATTCAGGACGTGGCCGTCGCGGAGCCGGAGGAGCCACTCGCGAAACTCGCCCAGCCCGTCGTAGCGTCCGTGCATCCGCTGATGCCGAGAGAGGAGGTCGTCGCCCTCTTCGAGACACCGGGCATCACGGATCTGCCGGTGGTCGATGTCGAGGGGCGACTGATCGGCATGATCCATCAACGGCGGCTGGTGCAGGCGATGCAGGAGGATCTCTCCGCGGACATCCAGATGATGAGCGGTGCAAGTCCCGACGAGCGCGCGCTGTCCACGCCGTGGTTCGCGGTGCGCAAGCGCCTTCCCTGGCTGCAGATCAACCTGCTCACGGCCTTTCTCGCCGCGGCGGTCGTGGGCCTGTTCGAAAGCACGATCGCCCGGTTCACCGCGCTCGCAGTGCTGTTGCCCGTCGTGGCCGGACAGTCCGGGAACTCCGGGGCTCAAGCCCTGGCGGTGACGATGCGCGGGCTCGTGCTGCGCGAGATCACACCGCGTCAGTGGCCGGCGGTCACCGTGAAGGAGGCGAGCGCAGGGCTCATCAATGGCCTCGCGATCGCCGTGACCTGCGGATTGGGAGTCTACCTGTGGAGCCGATCCGTCGGCCTGGTGCTGGTGATCATGCTGTCGATGGTGCTCGCGATGGTCGTCGCGGGACTTGCGGGCGCCATCGTACCGATCGTTCTGCGACGATTCGGACAGGACCCGGCCCAGTCCTCATCGATCATCCTCACCACGGTCACGGACGTGGCAGGCTTTTTCTCGTTCCTGGGCATCGCGACCTGGCTGTCCGGGCTGCTCGGGCCCTGAATGGCTCCGGGACGCAACGCACTTGCAAGCTGCAGCCGGGCGCGGAACTCTCGCACCCATCGCGCGCCATAGGCCTCGTTCGAAAACACGACCAGGGAGACAGATCCGGGATGTCCGGCCTCGCCTTTGCGACCAATGAGTACCCGACACTGGGCGTTGAGCTCGAGCTCATGCTCGTCGACGAGCGCACCGCGGACCTGAAAGCATCCGCCGTCAGTGTGCTGCAGGCGGCCGCACCGACGCACTTGGGCGATCGCATCAAACTCGAGATCACCGAGTCCATGATCGAGATCACCTCTTCCGTGCATCACCGGCACGACGTACTGCGCACGGAGCTCATGCAGATCGGACGTGGCCTGGTGGCCGCCTGCAGATCGCAGGGCGTGCAGGTTTGCGCGGGCGGTACCCATCCTTTCCACCGCTGGCAGGAAAGCAACGTGAGTCCCGGAGAGCGCTTCCAGGCCGTCGGGCAGCTCTACGGCTACCTTGCAAAGCAGTTCACGGTATTCGGCCAGCACATTCACGTTGGCTGCCGCGACGGTGAGGACGCCGTGCGCGCAATTCACTTCCTGTCCCTGTTCGTGCCGCACTTCATCGCAACGGCCGCGTCCTCGCCCTTCTATCGCGGCATCGATACCGGCTTCGACTCGTGCCGCCTGAACGTCGTGGCCGCGTTTCCGTTGAGTGGCCGCATGCCGCAGTTCGAAACCTGGGCGCAGTTTCTCGCATTTTTCGAGCGTCTGCGGACCCTGGGCATCGCCGCGAGCATCAAGGACCTCTACTGGGACATCCGGCCGCAGCCCGACTTCGGCACCGTGGAATTGCGCGTGCCGGATACGCCGCTCGACGTGCTCACCGCCGCGGACCTTGCCGCCTATGCACAAGTCCTCGTGCAGTGGAGCCGTTCACACGAGGCGTGGACCTGGATCGACGACTATGTGTACCGCCACAACCGCTTTCAGGCGGCGCGTTTCGGTTTCGACGGGCAGATCGTCGTCAGTCCGGGCGGCGAGCGCTGCTCGATCGCCGACCACCTGAGCCAGACTGTCGAAAGATGCGTGGACATCGCCCGGGAGCTGCACTGTGAAGCGGCGTTGCGGCGCCTCGCAGACCTTGCCGCCAGCAAGTGCAACGGCGCCCGGTGGCTGCGCGAGCGGTTCGCTGATCGCGGCTCGCTGGTCCCCGTCGTTCACTCCTGCAGTGCGCGCTGGTGCGAATCGCTGACATCGCAGCGCGGGTGCTGAGCGACGAGCGATCTGCTCCCGCGCCGAAGACAGGATTGACCTCACGGGCCGGCCCGAACAGGCCAGTACGCCGAACGCTGCATCGCCGGCAACTTAGTTGGGACCGAGCGTGAGCGTGGTACCTACACCTGCGTAGAGGTAACGATCGCCAAAAACCTTCTTCAGAACCTCAAAAGCCGGTTCGCCCGTGCAGTGTGCCGGTGCGATCCAATTGACTTTCCAGACGTCGTGCAGCGCCGTCGCGATGCGTTCAGTCTCTTCGTCCGTGGCTGGCAACAGGTGCAGTCCGCCAATGACGAGATGAACCGGTTTGTTGATTGTCGCCTTCGCGTTCTCGACGATCTTTTCGATCGTCGGATGGCTGCACCCGACGACCAGCACCACTCCCGCAGGGAGTTCGATGGCTAACGAAACCTCCATCACGTCGAGGTCGACGCCCCACTGCCCCTTCAACACGATGAGGTGAAAGCCCGGCGCCACCTCCGTTGTTGTGGATACCCAAGTGAACTTGCCCTGCGGCCATGGGGTACCGAAATGCAGTGCTTCAGGTGGCTTGCCGTCAAAGTAGCGCATGTCGATGGGAAGCGATTCGTTACGCCGGTAGAAGCTGCCCGGCAGGTTTGAACCAAAGACTCCAAAATTCTCCTTCGGTGCGTAGATCGGCACGTGCGGGTTGACGGCCAACAGGTAATTCAAGCCACCCATGTGGTCCCCGTGGCGATGAGACATGACCACGAAGTCCAACCGGGTGAGATCAATGTGCTTCGTTTTCACATTGTGCGCGAGGCTTTCGGCGTTGTTTCCCGCGTCGAACAGGATGCGCTTGCCCCGCATTTCTATCAGCGCGGAGAATCCCCAATCTTTCTTCATCCTGGGATCTCGTCCGAAGGCATCGTAGAGGACTGTAATCTGGTTCTCGTCTGCGCTCGGCTGCGCATTGCTGCCTTGCGACTCGGACCACTCGGTCTCGGCGGCGCGGACTTGCGTGATCGAAGCATCGCTCGCGAAGGCGGTTCCGAGGACGGCGCCCACCATAAGAACTTTTGCTGTGCCTTTCATGGGTTCCTCCTAATCGTTGCTTGTCCTGCCACGCGGCCGAAGCGCTAAGATGGCCAGTCTCTCTCCAACAGCGGGCAGCTGCAGCGCATGCCAGGGCCTCATGCGATCGTACTTCTCGTCGTAACCCTGGCGGCTTTCTTTCTCTATGCACGGCCGTGGATCAGGATCGAGCTGGTCTCGCTGCTGCTGCTGCTCGCACTGGTCGTCTTGTTCTATGTCCTGCCCTTCGGGAAGGAAGCGGTCAGGGTGACCGATGCCGAGATCTTCGAGGCATTCGGTCATCCGGCGCTGATCGCCATCTGCTCGCTGATGATCCTGGGGCGCGGTCTCACGGTGACCGGAGCGATGGAGCCGGCGGTGCGGTTGCTCGGGCGCCTGTGGGCGTTCAATCGCTCGCTCGGAATGTTATTCACTCTGGCGGTTGCCGGCGCGGCCAGCGCCTTCATCAACGATACCCCGGTGCTGGTCCTCCTGCTGCCGTTGCTCCTCGGCCTGTCGAGCCGCACCGGCTATCCGGCCTCGAAGACGCTCATGCCGGTGAACTTCGCGATCCTGGCGGGCGGCATGCTGACGAGCATCGGCACGTCGACCAACCTGCTGGTTCTGAACATCGCGCAGGATCTCGGCATGCGGCCTGTGGGGCTGTTCGATTTCACCGCGACCGCGGTAATGGGCTTCGCAGTCGCCCTTCCCTATCTCTGGTTGATCGCACCCCGGTTGCTGCCCGTCACCGGCGCCGAGCCCGCTGCACCGAGTCGCCGGTATGAAGCGCGAATCAAGATCGAGGACGAAAACAAGCAGCTGGTGGGGCGCACGCTGGAGGATGTCGCACGCACTCTCGGCAGGCCGCTGCCGGTGGTGGGCCTGGTGCGCGACGACCGTGACCAGCCCATCGGCAAGGACCTGAAGCTCACCGCAGGCGATGCGCTGCTCCTGCGCGACACGCCCACGGGGCTTCGCGAGCTCGCTTCGGCGCTGCACGTGGACCTGTACGACCGCCGCGGGCTCGAGCGCTTCGTGGAGAGCGATCACTCCAAGGCCGATATTCACCTGGCGGAAGTGGTGATCGGCAACGACTCGAATCTCGTCGGCCGCACGCTCAAGAGCGCGCGCTTCGCCGAACAGCACGAGCTGGCCGTGATCGGTCTCAACCGCGGCACGCCGGGGTTGCTGCACGACGTCGGCAACATCGCAGACACTCCGCTGGGCGTTGGCGATGTCCTGCTCGTGCAGGCACCGGAAGACCGGATCGAAAAGCTGCGCAGCGTGGCGCACCTGCTGTTGCTCGATTCGAGCCTGCAGCTGCCGCGCTCGCCGCTCGCGCCAATCGCGCTGACGATCATGGGCTCGGTCATCCTGATCGCGGCCATCGGGCTCCTGCCGATCCACGTCGCCGCCTTCATGGGCGTGGTCGCGATGCTGCTCACCAATTGCGTGCGCCTGGAGGGCATCGGCAACGCATTGAGTCTCGAAGTCGTGTTGCTCGTGGCATCGAGCATCGCGCTTGGACAGGCACTGGTGACGACCGGCGCGGCCGGCTGGATCGCGCAAGGCGTGGCGTCATTGCTCGACGACCTTCCGCCGGCGTTGCAGCTCGCCGCCCTGATGACCTTTGCGACCCTGCTCACGAACTTTGTCTCGAACGCCGCCGCCGCCTCGGTCGGCACTCCCATCGCCGTTGCCACCGCCAACCAGCTCGGCGTCCCTATCGAGCCCTTTGTGCTCGCAATCCTGTTCGGCGCCAATCTCAGCTACGCGACCCCGATGGCCTACCAAACCAATCTGCTGGTCATGAGCGCGGCCGGTTATCGTTTCGCCGATTTCGTGCGCGTTGGCGTGCCGCTGGTCGTGCTGATGCTCGTGACGCTCTCGTCGGTGCTCGCGCGCCGCTACGGCTTGTAGCCGTCCACCGCCTGCTCGCCAGCCTTCAATTGCCCGTTGACAGCGGGATGGTGAACCCTCGCTGTGTAGAAGCTCGTGTACGCACGCCTCAGGCCGAACTTGCGTACCTTTTTATATGTTGGTACCTTTATTTGACAAGGTACCACGCAGAAAGCCCCGCTGATGAGCTCCGATGTCAAGTTCTTTTCCATTCGCAAGGGGTTGCTCGAGTTTCTGCTCCTCAAGATCATCGCCGGCAACGAGGTGTATGTCGCGGACGTTCTCAAGCGACTCGAGGACACGGAGTTCGCCACGCAGGAGGGGACGCTCTACCCGCTTCTCAGCAAGATGCGCCGAGAGAATCTCGTGGACTACGAGTGGCAGGAATCGGGCGCAGGTCCGCCACGCAAATACTACCGACTGACGAGCAAGGGCCGCGCCCAGCTTACGGAGCTGAACGACTACTGGCGCAAAATCAACCGCACGATCCAGCAACTGGAACGCTAGCACCATGAACAAAGTTACCACGGTCAATCTCAACGGCCGGGCTTATCAGCTCGAGGAACAGGCCTACGAGGCGCTGCGTGCGTATCTCGACGAGGCAGCACGCCTGCTCGCGGACGACCCGGATTGCCGCGAGATCATGGCGGACCTGGAGCAGGCCATTGCGGACAAGGGCGCGCGCTACCTCGGGCCCGGCAAGAACGTGTTGAGCGAGGCCGAGACGAAGCGGATTCTCGAGGAGATGGGGCCAGTCGAGCCCGGCGAGCAGGATGCCGCGGCGCCGGCTGCGAGCGGCACTGGCGGCACGCACAGCACGGAGCGAGCGTCCGCTGCATCAGCGCCACGCGATTCCTCGGCAGTGCCGAAGCGTCTCTACCAGCTCAAGGAAGGCGCGATGATCAGCGGCGTCTGCAACGGTCTGGCCGCGTATTTCGGCATGGATCCGACGATCACGCGGCTGATCTTCGTGCTGCTGCTGTTCCTGACCTCGGGCGTGTGGCTCCTCGCATACCTCGTGCTGATGTTCGTGATGCCCGTCGCCAACACGCCCGAAGAGCGCGCCGCGGCGCGCGGGCGGCCATTCGACGCCCAGGAGCTCGTTAAGGAGGCCAAGCGCCACTACGCGGAGATCAAGGAGGGTCACCAGCGCTGGCGTGCCCGGCGCCAGCGCGAACGTGAGCGCCATTTCTGGCGCACCAGGGACGAACGCAACTACGAGGCCCACAGCCGCCCTTTTCCTGAGCCGCAACCTGGGTACGGCGCCCAGGTTGCGGCGGGCATCCTGTTGCCGCTGCTCGGAATCGTTTCGGCCCTGCTGACCGTGGTGTGGGTCGTCGCACTCATCTCCCTGCTCACCACCGGTGCGATTTTCGGCTGGGATTTGCCGTATGACCCGCCGGC